>NZ_JBOFOC010000040.1:0-59657 GCF_051659245.1 Microbulbifer sp. | reverse complement strand
TAGCGCTGCTAGTCCTGCGCTTTTTCGCCTTGCTCTGGAGCCTGTGGTTGTGAGCTTTAGTTACCGAATTTACCGCAGGGCCCACTAGTCTGTGTTTTGCCTGTTACATTGAATAAGTTGGATATAGGGAAGGAAAATGAGAGGCAAGCTTTGCATACTGCTTATGACTTATCTGTTGCCGATTGCAGGGTGGGCCAGTCCTGCTAATCTGGTAGATGCCGAATGGAATGAAATCGAAACACCACATTTCCGCATAGTGACCAACGGCAGGCCGGAATCGGTAAAAAGCCTGGCGGAAGACTTGGAGCGCTTCCGGGTTGTGGCCTCTCAACTGCTCAGTGCGGGTGAAGATCAGCATAGGCTGACAATCTTCGCGTTGGCTGACAGAAACAGTTATGCAGCCTTCGTCGGCGACGGGAACGCAAAGCGTACCGGGGGTGTGTTCCATAATACCAGCTATGGAAGCTTTGCCCTGGTCAATCTTGGGAGCGACCGGTCCCTGCGGGAACACCCGGCACGCGAATTCCTGTTTCATGAATACACGCACTTCCTTACCTACGGGAGAAGCCCTCTCCATTATCCATACTGGTATAGCGAGGGGTTTGCGGAAGTTTTCTCCACGGTGGACTTTCCTGAAGACGGCAACTACGTGTTTGGGGCCATTCCCATGGACCGCGCCGCCTCTCTTTACTACGACCAGCCGATGCCGCTGGAGGAGTTGCTCAGGGCGACGCCGGCAACGGCTGACGAGAGTCAGAACGCCAGAGTCTATGCGGGAGGCTGGATGCTTACCCACTGGTTGATCATGAGCAGCGGGAAGGCAGACAGAATAGAGGATTACGTGTCGGCGTATAACCGTGGAGAGGACCCGGTGGATGCCCTGGTTTCGGCCCTGGAAATGCCGCTTGACGAATTGGAGCGACACTACACCGAGCAGGCGAAAGGCAAGTTTTCCAAACGCACTGGCCTGATGCCCCGGGGCTACAAACCCGCTCAGCCGATAGTGCAGCCGTTGTCGCGGGAGGATGCGGTGGCCGAGATTGCCCGCTACCTGGTGATGTCCGGGAAGAACGCGGATTCCCTTCGGGAACTGGTGCAGTATGCGCGGGCAGTGAGAGCCGACAGCCACGAATTGACGTCGATAATGGCCGTTGCGAAAACCCGGGCCGGAGAGTTTTCCCGGGCGGAGTCCATGCTGGCATCCATACCGCAGTCGTTGCGCGGCGAGCAGTGGTACCAGAGCGCGGAAGCCTCTCTGTGGTTGGAAGAGCAACTGGTAAAGGGCGTACACAGCGATCCCGAGCGATTGGAAACTGTCCGCGACAGGTTTGCTGCACTGATAGAAGCCGACAATGAGGTGCCAGCCTATTGGCGCGGCTTGGCTGTCGCCATGCAGAAACTCGGGTATCCGCGGGGCGAGTACCTGAAAATACTGGAACAGGCCTACCTGAGAGCCCCGCGGGAGGTGGGTATTGCCTGGTGGTACGCTAATGAACTGTATCTTGACCGGGATGCGGAAATATTTGCCCGGGTAGCGCACCCGTTGCTTATGCAAATAACGGAGGAGAAACCGCGCACACAGCTTCAAGCCATGCTTGCCGATTTGCTGCCCGATATTGCAGCGCCTGAAGTGGATGCGGTGGAGAAAAATACCATTATTGGTGCATTTACCAGGTATAAAGGGTATTCGACGCACAAGGCTCTCGCCCTGGCACTGGATTACAAAGGCGCCTATACGTTCGGTTTTGCATATGATAGTCCCGACCAGAATATTGCCAATGGCAAAGCTCTGGAGGTGTGTGAAGCCCGGAGGATGGCATCCAATGTCGAGAGCTTGTGCAGAATTTACGCCGAGGGCGATAAAATTATTGATGCCGGGGGTTCCTTGAGCGGGCTCTGACGAGAATGGCACTAAGTTAAACGGAATCCCCCTGTAGGAGCCTGCTTGCAGGCGAATTGATGTCGCGGCAAGGCACCGGGAATGTTCGCCGCACGCAGGCTCCTACAGCGTAATCTTTAGGGACAGGAGCAGCTCGGGGCTTAACTTAGTATCATTTGGCTCTGACGTGAACAGGACTCGGGTTGCCAATGCATTAGTATCGGTATGTGCGCCAGGGCGCGTTCGAATTCCGTGTCGCCGAGGAATTTGCCTTCCTCTGCGTGCTCCGCGCTGATACCCAGATGCCGCTGCGCCGCGCCCGGCAGACGTACCGGGAAACCCCAAAAAACACAGGGGCGCTCACAGAAGAATCACAAACCTATGAAAGGGGGGGATATGCGGTTCAGGAAGAGCTTTATCTTCGTTTGGTTGACGTTTCTCTTTATCGGACCTGCGTTCGCTAAAATGCCGGACGCCTACAAAGACCGCTACGAATTCTTTTTGGAAGAGTCTTATTCCTCGTTTCGTCCTCACGATGTGTCTGAAAACGCGAAGGATCATGAGGACTATCTGTATTACCTCGTGGAAAAGGGGTTGCGGAACGACGCGCTGTACCGGGCCTACGGTGACCGCTACGGAGCGTCACTACAGGCGGCCAGGGATGTTATCGACCTGGTGCTGCTGCGTGTCGAGGCGAACGAGACAAAGTTTGAGGGTGACAAAGACAAGTTGTCAGAAACTAATCGCCGTCTGGAGAAAGCACTGCAAAGCGCCCTCGACCGGGGTGGCCCGCAGACGCTGCTGGTGCAGGAGGCTACACGAATTTATAGCCGCGCCCTGGATTGCCGCGCAGGACCCCTGACTTCCCTCCTGGCGGATCACCACGACGGCCTGCAGTTGGGCGTCGATGAACTGGATTACGGTGCCTGCAAGTCGCTCTGGCAACAGCTGATCAATACCTTCGGGCCCGTGGACATACTGGCTCTGGTCGGTGTGCGCCGGCTCAACCTCCGACCCGAAGTCAAGCTGGCCCTGATGGAGAGAGCCCAGCGCAACGTGATCGGCAGTCCGGGTGTAGACGGGGAGACAAAAGCCGCTTTTTCCTATCTCTACCTGTCGCAGTTATACCGGGCTGGCCTGAATGAATTGTTGCTGGACGAATATGAGCAGCTCCCCGGGAAGATCCGCTTTGCAATGCTTGCAGTCAAACCGGAAACCCGGAATGTCGAGTCCGATGGTGTCCGTCTTGAAGTCGATGACCGGGGCAGTGCCATGCCCTTTGCCATCGCGGCGGCCTACCACGACCGGGGCGACGACCAGGCTGCCAGAAGCCTTTTGAAGAAAATAGGGGAGCTCAACGACCGACCGGAGAAATCCAAAGACAACTCGGTGGAATATGAGCGTGAGGAAAACCTGTTTCAGCTCGGCGATCTCCTCGCCTATTCAATAGACCCGGACGGCAGCGATACCTTTGAACGAATGATTGGTGACGGCAATACAGGTTGGTATTGGGCTGCCGCAAACGCCGAACCCATCTGGATAAAACTGTCGGTACGCGTTGCGTCGGAGGACGGCTACCTGGACATTGCGCGGGAGCTAAGCAGCGATCCATTCGAGAATCGCAGGTTCGGAGGGGACTATCGGGAAGCGGAATTTTCGGACAAGCACCTGACCCGGAGAGTGGAGTATTTCCGCCAGCTGATCGGGCAGCATGACGGCGAGCTACGGGCCGTGTTGGGCAAGATGTTACCGACTGCGCAAAAGCGCATTGTGGGCCCGCAGTCTGTCGCGGAAAGGTTGCAGGAAACTCCGGCACTGGGTTACAGGGAACACGCACTGGAACGGGCTCCGAGAGATGCGCAGGTCTCTGGAAAGGAAAAGGCGCCAGCGGATGAGGTTTCGGTAGTTGAAAAATACCATTTGCCGCTGCCGGAGTATTCCATCGTCCGGAGCGAAGAAAGGAACGGGGAAGTGGTTGTTATCTATAGCTCCCAGGACCTGGACTCCGTCGGTGAAGTATCCAGTGGCGGCTACTGGATACTTCATTCAACAAATGGCGGTCTGGACTGGGGCGGCCCTTATTACACTGGTCTTCAGCTCTATGCACCTTATGTGGTCCTGCCCGAGTCGGATTTGTCCCTGTTTGGTGATGGTATGCTGAAGATCGAAGTGGAGCGGCGGGAGTTGGATAAAAGCAGTATTACGTTTCCGCCGGTCGGGCTGAGAGCGAAAAATATCCAGAAGAATCTCTACATCACTATCAAGTGGCAGGACCTGAAGCGCGATTCCGACGGTGATGGCCTGACCGATTTTGCCGAATACAAGTTGCTGCTGGACCCCGGCAATCCGGATTCGGACGGGGATTCGATAGACGACGGCCACGATGCTCTGCCCAATGTGCCGTTTGCGCGGTCCAGTGAGCGCTCACCCCTGATGGCCGCCATCCTGAAAGAGACGCTGGGTTTCGAGCGAGCAGCGATCATTACTGGCCTCGGCAATGGCACCGGGGACCTTCCCGGTTTCCTTCGACAAGACGATTTTGTGACGTTGGGTAACCAGAATACTCTGTTTGTGCTGGGGGATAAAAAAGACTTTTCCGGGCTGAATCCACCTTCGAGGATGATGGTGTTTTCCGCAGACGAATATAACCAGATGGGGGATCGTATGGGCATCCTCTATCCGGTTAGCTTCAGTCCTCTGTTCGTCAACAAGAGCGGTGATAAGGCCGTGGTTCAGTGGAGCGCGAGCTGGACCGGGGGTAAACTTATTCTGCATAAAAAGGGCGATAAGTGGATTGCGGAGACCGTGTCCCAGTGGGTTACCTGAGCCTGTTTCTACTGTTTCCAGGAGCTCGTCGAGCACTCGTCTGATAACCGAGGCAAGTGCGCCGCTTTTCAGTGCCGCACCGTATGCATATTTGTAACCAAACCCGCTAATGGGTGACTACCTGGCGGATATCTCGTAAAAAAACCTTGAGGTCGGCTGCCGACTTCAAATGATAGATCTGCTTGGAGCCCCTCGAATCGGCAACGAGCTGCCGGTAGGCCGGTGTCAACTTGCGATGGCAGAGCCACAGCACTCGGTAGCTATTCAACGAGCCCTTGAGAATAGGGCTGTTTTCCGGCCAACCCTCCGGGGTTGCGAATAAACCCTTCAGCAGGCGTTTGGTTACCCAGATAACGTGAGTCAACAGGGGAAGATCGATATAAACGAGCGTGTCCGCGGCCGAGAAACGCTCACAGGCAGAAGCAACACACCCAAATCCATCGATGATCCACTCACTCTGTTTCAGGATGTCGGTGTGGATGCTGAGGTAATCATCGTGAGGTACCTCTTCACCACCCGGCCGATACTTTATTTTGTCGATAGGGTGGAGAGGCAGGCCTGTGGCTTCGGCCAACTGTCTTGCCAGCGTAGATTTACCACCACCCGCATTGCCAAATATTGCCACCTTCTTCATTTTGCCTCCCATGGCTTTCGTTGAAGCCCAAGAAGCAGAAACTAAAAACCCGCCTCTTGGGCGGGTTTGGATAACTGCTTGCGCATCAAAAACCCACCATTCCTATGGAATGATGGTAATAATTTGAAACAGCCGATGGCTAAGGTTTGTAGTCATTTTTCAATCCTTGTCCATAAGTCGATCAAAGTCAACTGGGAACCTCTAAAATTTGCGACCGTAGGGTGCGCCGTGCGCACCAAAAGGCTTGAAAGCTGTGTTGGCCTTAGCGGTGCGCACGGCGCACCCTACGAAACAGCGGAGTCTGCAATTTTTAGAGGTACCCTAAAGTCAATTGCCCCCATCTCCCACAACAATTTCTATCCGATCCACATTGCCACTGGCATCCAGCACCGCTATCTGGTGCCTGCCGCTTTCCGGTACCAGTTGTAGGCTTCCGCCGCCGTGTGTTTCACCGTGGGGCTCGCCGTCGAGAAACCAGAAACGTTTTCCCTGGCCGCCGATGGCGCTCAGGCTGAGGCGCGGCGGTGGGGCGTTGGTACCGGCGGGGCGGTACTGGTTGCCGTTGCTGGCGCCGACGATTTTCAGCGGTGTGGCGCTGGCGGCGGCTGGGTCGCTGCACTCCGGTGCCGTGGGGGGAATCTGTTGTGCGCGCCTTTGAATCGGAGGCAGCCAGGATTCCAGTTCCTTGGGCCAAAGGGCCAGGCTGCGTTTTTTTGCGCTGGCGTTCATGCAACCTGGCTTTACCCGCAGGCCGCGGTGGTTTTCAAAAAAGGTGAAGGTCTGCGCCGCGCGCAGGGGTTCGCTGTTCGGTGGCAGGGTTCTCGGGGCGCCGCCGTTAATCAACCAGGCGTGGCGCTGCTGGTGACAGTGTTCCGCTTTGGTCTGGTCTTCGCGTGTGCCCAGGGGCCAGCAGATTATTTCCTTGGTTACTGACTCGGGTTTTGCGAGCCGGCGCTGTTTATTGCCTGGCAGTGCCGCGATCACCGCGTTCAATAGGGGCGTGGCGCTGATGGCGCCGTAGTAGCCGGGCAGTGGGGTGCCGTCCGGGCGGCCGACCCATATGCCCACGGTGTAAGTGGGCGTTACGCCAATGGCCCAGGCATCGCGGTAGCCGTAGCTGGTGCCGGTTTTCCAGGCGATATCCGCCTTGGTCTGGCGCACCAAGTTGCGCCAGCGGCGGGAGCCGCCGGTGTTGGAGGCGAGCATTTCGAAGGTGATCCAGGCGGCCTCCGGGGACATAAGGAACCGTTCGCGCAGCGGTTCCTGCGGCAGAAAACGCGGCGTTGCCGCCACGCCGCCGCGGGCCAGGGCCGCGTAGATTCCGGTGAGCTGGTCCAGGCGCGTGCCTACGCCGCCCAGTACCATCGCCAGGTTGGGTTTGCCCCCGGCGGGAAACTGCAGCGACAGGCCGGCGTTTTCCAGCGCGGCGGCCAGGCGCCCGGGCCCGTAGTGTTCCAGCAGCTGTACCGCCGGTACATTGAGGGATCTCTGCAGGGCGGCGGTGGCGCTGACAGGGCCGGAAAAACCGCGGCGGAAATTTTCCGGGCGGTAGTCGCCGTAGATGCGCGGTGCGTCGCTCAGGAGTGAGGCGCTGTGAATCAGTCCGGCGTCCATGGCCAGGCCGTAGACGAAGGGCTTCAGGGTGGAGCCGGGGGAGCGTGTGGCGCTGGCCATATCCACATAGCCGAAGCGGCGCCCGTCGCCGAAATGGGAGGCGCCCGCATAGGCGCGCACGGCCATATCGGCGTTTTCCACTACCACCACGGCGGCGGAGGTTTTTGCCGGGTGGCCGTCCATATGGTCGCGCAGGAAGTCCTCAAGGCCGCGTTGGATATTGCCATCGATGGTGGTGCGGATGATTTCGCGGTCGCCGATGCTTTCCACCAGCCTGCGCGCCAGGTGCGGGGCGTTCTGGGGAAATTCCAGGCGCTCGGCGTAGACCTTTTCCAGTCTGGCGCGGTCGATTTCCGCCCCGCTCCAGACGCCGAAATCGCGCAGCCGCGAGAGCACCTTGTCGCGCGCCTTCTGCGCGCGCTGGGGATGCCGGTCCGGGCGCAGGCGGCTGGGGGCCTGGGGCAGCACCGCCAGCAGCGCCGCCTCGGCGCGGGTGAGGTCGGCGGCGGACTTGCGCAGGTAGAGGCGGCTGGCCGCTTCCACGCCCTCGATATTGCCGCCGTAGGGGGCCAGGTTCAGGTAGAGTTCGAGAATATCGCGCTTGCTGAAGCGCCATTCCAGTTGCAGGGCGCGCAGCATCTGTTTGGCCTTGCCCGGCAGGGTTTTGCGGTGCGGGTCCAGCAGCCGCGCCACTTGCATGGTGAGGGTGGAGCCGCCGGAAACCACCCGTCCGTTGCGCAGGTACTGCGCTGCGGCGCGCAGCAGCGCCAGCGGATTGACGCCCGGGTGCCGGTAAAAGTAGCGGTCCTCGTAGGTGAGCAGCGCCTCGATAAACCAGGGCGATACCTCCTCCCGGGTTACCGGGTAGCGCCATACGCCGCGGCTGTCGGCGAAAAAGCGCAGCGGTTTGCCGTGGCGGTCGGCGACTACGCGGGCGAAACCCTGGTCGCCGGGTAGTGGTGGGGGAAAAATAAAATCCAGCAACAGCAGCGCGCCGGACAGCACGGCCGGTGCCAGCAGCAGCGCGCGGAATTTGCGGCTGCGTCGGCGCCAAAAGCCCGCGAGGATGGCTACGAATGGCACTGGCTCAACCATCTGATGGATGGGCACGTCGCTACGCTCCTTTGCCTATCCTCGGGGTTTGTGTAACCGGGTGTAGGGTGTGCCGCGCGCACCGATGACCTTGTCCGGTGCGCACGGCGCACCCTACGTTTTAAGCCTTTCATCGTTTGCCACCCACCCTTATTCTTTTCCGAGTCCCGAGTCCCGAGTCCCGAGTCCCGAGTCCCGAGTCCCGAGTCCCGAGTCCCGAGTCCCGAGTCCCGAGTCTTTCACTGCTTGCCGATCACCCGCATCTGCGCCAGCGGGTTTTCACCGATGGCGAAGCGCTCCGGGTTGTACATGTCCTCCACGTAGGGCGGCGGCACCTGGTAATTGCCGGGGGTTACCGCGCGGGCGATATAGAAGAGGTTGGTGCTCTTCCATTCGGACTGGTCCACCGCGGCCACGAAGCGGTCGTCGCGGTATTCGGTGTGCTGCACATTGTCCTGCTCGCGCTGCCACTCGGCGATGCTCTTGCCGTCGAATTGCAGCTCGTCCACCTTGACGCTGTCGGCCAGGTTCTGGTTTTCCAGTTCGAAACCCGCCGGCAGCAGGTCCACCGCGAGCAGGTCCGGCAGGCGCCGCTCCGCGTCTATTTCCAGGCGCACCAGGAACAGATCGCCCTCCCCAACCTGGCTCGGCTTCACGCTGGAGCCGTCCAGGCGGTGGTAGCTGCGTTTGATCCGAACGCCGTTGTTCAGCGCCGGCGCAGGCGCCTGTTTGCTGTAGCCGTTCAGGGTGATGGCGGCATAGAGCTGGTCTATCTGCGCCGCCACCTCAACCGCGGCGGCGGCTTCGCGACCGCGGAACAGGCTGCTGTACGGAGTATTGCGATCGAGTTCGCGCAGGCCGTCCGGGGTCTCCAGGGTCGCGGACCAGTCCTTGCCGGTGTTGAGCTGTAGCTGCACGCCGGCCATAAACACGCTGTTGCGCTCCTGGGTGCTGAGGTAGCTGCGGCCCTTGAGCTGGTCCGCCAGTTCGAACAGCAGTTCCTCCACTTTATCCTTGGCCATTCCGTGCTCCAGCAGCAGGGCGATCATCTGCGCCGTGTCGCGCAGGTCGGAGCCGTAGTCGCCGTAGTAGCTGCGGCGCGCGCGATCGATGCTGAAGGCTTTCTGCAGCGCCTGCTGGGCCAAGGCGCTGTCGCCCATGGTGTCCAGGGCGATGGCCAACTGCAGGTGCGGCAGCGGCGAGCGGGCAATCCCGTCACGGTTCTCGTAGAGGCTGCGCAGCTGGCCCAGGGAGATTTTCTGCACCCTGGAGAGCACATAGGCGGCGTAGGCGCGCGCGGCAAAGGCGTAGTAGTCCGGGTCGCTGCTGTAGCGCTGTCGGTAGAAGCTGCCGCGCTCGCGGGCGTAATCCTCCAGGCGCTCGAGGGTGGATTCCAGGCGTGTGTCGTCGAACACTATGCCCTGGTCCCGCGCGCGCAGCAGCAGGTCGGCCACATAGGCGGTGAGCCACTGGTTCTCGGGGGAGTCCGAGCTCCACAGGCCGAAGCCGCCGTTGCCCTTCTGCATGCTGAAGATGCGCTCTATGCCGGCGTCTATGCGCTCGGCGCGCTCGCTTTCGTCCAGCGGTTCAATGCCCAGTTTCTGCTGCCGCTGCGGCGTCGCCATGACCAGCGGGTAGACGCGGCTGGAGGTCTGTTCCAGGCATCCGTAGGGATAACCCAGCAGGTTGGCCAGGTGGTCCTGCAGTTGCAGTTGCGGGCGGCTGTCCAGGGACACCAGAGTCTGCACCGTATCCGGCATCAGTGAATCGAGGAAAACGCTGTCCGGGTGAAAGCGCTCGCCATTTGCCAGCAGGCGCCGCTGGGTGCGCGTACTCGCCGGCCAGGCCGGGCGCACGCCCAGGCGCCAGGTGCGGTCGATGGTGAGGTCCGCGCCGTCCTCGTCCACGGCCCCGCGCACAACCAGTTGGAATTCCGCATCGCCGGTGGCGTCTTTGGCGGTGATGGGGAAGCGCAGGGTTTTGCGCTCGCCGTCCGCCAGGTCCAGCAGCCGCTCGCCCATCTCGAGTTCCACCGCGCCCAGGGATTTTATTTCCACGGTGAGCTGCTGCGCGCGACCGCTCATATTGTTCAGGTCCAGCGCCAGGGTGCTGCGGTCGCCGGGGGCCATAAAGCGCGGCAGCGCCGCCTGGGCCACCACCGGCGCGGCCACGGTCATTTCTGCATCGGCGCTGCCGAAGCGGTCTTCGCTGAAAGTCACCGCCATCAGGCGCAGTCTGCCGTTGAAGTCCGGCAGCTCCAGCGGTATCTGCGCCTTGCCGTTCGAGTCGAATTCCACCGGGCCGGAAAACAGCGAGACTATTTGCACGTCGGAGTTGGGCTCGTCGCCACCGCGGGCCAGTTCCGCGTCACCGCCGAAGCGCTGCTCCACCAGTTCGCCTTTGCCGGATTCGATGATGCGGTGGTAGATATCGCGCACATCCACGCCGTAGCGGCGCTGGCCGAAAAAGGCCTCGAAGGGATCCGGGGTTTCGAAGCGGGTGATATTGAGCACGCCCATATCCACCGCCGCCAGGGTGGTCCAGGCTTTGCCATCCTGGGGTACGGAGTTGATATCTGTGCTTACGGTCACCTGCACTTCCGAACCGGGCATTGCCCGCTCCGGCGCTTCCAGGGTTACCGGCAGGCGCCGCGGCTCGCGGTCGAGCGGCAGGTGGGTGAGGCCGAAGGCGCGGTTGGGGGCTATGCGCTCGCGCCTGTCCGCGGGTCGCAGGGCGGCTACTGAAATGTAGATATCGTGGCTGTCCCACTCCGGCGCTATGGGGATTTCAACTTGTGTGCCTTCCTTTTTTACCGGCAGGCGTTTGGACCACAGCAGCCGGTCGCTCTCCACCAGCACCAGGGCTTCGCCGTCCGCCGGTGGCACTATGGTGAGTTGCGCCTCGTCGCCGGGGTTGTAGCGGGGTTTGTCGAGGGACAGCGCCACTGTATCCGGGCGTGCCGCCTGGCCTTTTGCCACCTGGTCCTTGCGCCACCAGTAGTACCAGTCGCGTCCGGCGTGAAAGCGCAGGCTGCTGGTGGCGCCGGTGCCGGTGTCCGTCACCTCCAGGCGGTAGTGGCCGTACTCCACCGGCACCGTGAGCTTGAGTGGCCGCCCGTCGGCAAATTGCAGTTTGCGGCTGAAGCTCTCGTACTCCGCGCTGGAGTATTCGTAGTGCCAGCCGCGGCTGGCGGAGTATTCCCAGAAATACTGGCGGTCCTCCGCGATCAGCACCGCGTTGAGGTCGCGCCCGTTCACCGGCTCGCCGCGGGCGTCGGTAACGACGATATCGAATTCCGGTTTACTGTTGGCTTCGGGATTGTCCTCGCCGAAATTCGGGCGTATGCCCACCACCGGGTGTTGCGGCCACACCAGCACTGGGTGCTGGCGGGTCACCGGGCGGCCGCCGGATTCGAACAGGCTGGAGAGCAGGTTGATTTTCAGCGGGTTCTGCGCGCGTTGCCAGCGCGAGGGCAGGCGCAATTTGCCCTCGCCCTTGTCGTCCAGCTGAATGGTGGGCGCGTTGAACTGGCGCAGCGGCAACTGCTCGCGGGCATCCCCGAACCGATAGCCCTTCCACTGAGGGAAAGGTTCGCGGTAGTGGCTCAACTGCACCAGGGTTTCCAGGCGATTTTTTGCCGCCGGCGCGCCGTAGAGGTAGCTGCCTTCCACCGCCAGCGACAGGGCGCTGCCGTGCCCCTGAACCAGGCTGCGCTCCTCGCCATCCTGCAGTACCAGCTTCATCCGCTCCGGCAGAAACTCCTCCACCTTGAACGGGTAGGCCACTTTGCGCCCGTCCGCCAGCTCCACGTCCAGGCGCCAGTCGCCCGTGGGTGCGTTCTGTGGCAGGGACATCAGCTTCTCGTAATAGCCCGGCGCGCCGGCGTGCCAGGTAAAGGTGCGCGCGCTGGTGTTGTCGGGCTTGATCAGTTCCGCCTTGAGCGGCAGGTTTTGAATGTAACGGCCGTCGTAATTACGCAGCAGACCGCTGACCTGGATGGACTCTGTGGGCCGGTACAGGTCCCGCGGGCCGTACATAAAGAATTCCATCGGCCGCGAGGGGCGCTGCCCCAGTTTGAAATCGGAGAGGTCCAGCGCCGGCTCGCGCAGGTCCAGCATGGAGAAGTGGCCTTCGCCGTTGTCCCGCGCCACAAAGAAGCGCTGGGAATTCTCCGGCTGTTCGGAAAGTTGGAAACGCACACGCCCGTCGGCAGTCGTGGAGCGCCGGTCGAGCAATTCGCCCTTGCCGTCCAGCAGATCCACCTCTATGCCCTCGAGCGCCTCGCCCTGATCCAGGGAGGAGACATAGAGATCCACGGTTTCCCGGTAGAAACGCGCGTGCAGCCCCAGGTTGGATACGGAGAAGTGGGTGACATCGTAGAGGCTGGGATTGTACACCCCCGCCGGTCGCATTACCGCGACGTAGATGCCGGGCCGTTTGAGTGCGTCTATATGGCCGATGGAGAGATCGAAGTCCCGCTGGACATGCTTTTCCTCGGTGAGATCGAACTGGGCGGTGTAGACCAGGTCGGCCACCTTGTTGAGCGCGTGAAGCTGATAGTAGTGCTTCAGGGACTGTCCTTTGACCAGCCGGAAAAACTCGGAATAGTGTTCCGGGCTCACGCGGTGAAAATGAATCTGCACCGCCTCGACACTGACCGCGCTGACCGGCAGGCCGGGTGACACGGTAACGGGAAAGACGCTGCCATTGCTGGAAAAGCTGATGCTGGGATTGATGCGGCGGGTACGGATTTTTTCCTGTTTGAAGCCCTCCAGCTCCAGCCCGTCATCGCCCGGCAGGCCCGGGCGCACCGAGAGTTTGTATTGGGTGTTCGGCTCGATATTGGGGAAATAGAGGATCTTCTGACTGTCGGAAAGCACCCAACCCCCGTCCACCGCTTCGCCATCCTCGCGGGAGAGGGTGATATAGGAACCGAAATGCGCATTGCCCAGCAGCGGCTCGGAAAAGACGATACCGATGGCCCGCCTGTCCTTGTACATCCGCTCGCCGATATGCAGCACCTTGAGGGTGCGCGGCGCGGGCGCCAGGGTTACAGGCTCGGCAACTGTGCCGTCCGCCGGTTCGATTTCGACGTCCGCAACCGCGACCTCCGGCGAATCGACCGTGGCTTCCTCCCCATCAATCGTCCCGGCGACGGGCTGCTCGGGTGCGGCCGCAGGTGGTACTTCGCCGGCCACCCCGGTATCCGGTTCCGCACTGGTTGCCGGCGCAATGGCTTCTTCCTGGGCCTGCTGGCGCGCTTCAATGTGCGGGTCCTTGACCACTATCTTTTTCGGCTCTTCCCTGGAGCAGGCCAGGGCGAGCATGGAGATAAGAACGACCGCAACCCAATGCGGCAGCCGGCGGGTTGGCATGGCTATTTCCTTTTTCTTTTGATTTTGAAACAAATAATACTGGGTACGGTTATCTCATGCCAAACCGGATAACGCTCTCGGTAAAAAGGCTTATCGCAAACCGCAGGGGGCCATACCAGATATTGTTGGCACCGCCATGTTCGCTGCCGATGTCCCGATGGTTCTTTTCATCTTCCAGAATCGCCGCTACGGTATTGTAAGCGGCCCTGTCGGATTTGCTCTCCAGATAGGCGAGTTGAGTATTGAGGTGGTTTACCACCACGGATTCCACCGCCCAGGTGCAGGCCATAATACCCTTCTTCCCGAGCAGCGCGGATACAAACCCCATAAAATAGCCCCCGAGCCCGCAAAGCCAGAAGCTCTTGCACTTCACGCCGTTCCGGGACTGGATTTCCGCCCAGAATATTTGCAGGTGCCTTTTCTCGTCGGCTAGGAATGATTCAAGCAGTGGGACCAGGTCGCGCATAAAAATCCGGGAAACAAAGATCTGTGAGCGATATATATTGATCGCGCCAAATTCCCCGGCGTGATTCACTTTCAGAATCTTCTTTGGGGTGTCCAGACTTCCTTTGCTGTCTTTATATTTCATTCTTAATTGAAATAGTCGCGAATTTTTTAGTGAGAAATAAATGAAGTCGGAGTAAAAGATTGATGCGATAGACACATCATAAGATCATACGGTAGCTACTCTCCCCTCTCCCTAACCCTCTCCCCCAATGGGGGAGAGGGGACTGACTCGAATGGTACTAAGTTAAGCGAAATCCCCCTGTAGGAGCCTGCTTGCAGGCGAACTGAGGCCGCGGCGTGGCACCGGGAATGTTCGCCTGCAAGCAGGCTCCTACAGCGCAATCTTTAGGGGCCGGAGCAGCTCGAGGCTTCACTTAGTGCCATTCGGGACTGACTTTGCCTTCTGTTGTTCATAAATTCGCCTGATCTAATCTGCCGCTTTGGGTGCGCTGAAGGCTTTACTATAGTAGCCAGATGGATCGAAACAGCAAACCCGCCGCTTTCCGGAAGCAAGCATGTCACAAGCATTACTAATCCGTTTCGCCCGAGTCTTGGACTGCTTGGCTGAAGTAATCCAATGTATCCAGTCCAGACGTGCGATGGTGGTTGTATCCTCCCAAACGGCTCGAGCCTCGGGAGCAGCCGCAAGGGCTTCCTGCAGGTCCGGGGGAATCTCAGGTTCTGGTTCTTGCTCCACTGACATGATCTCAAAGGTGACAGTGTCGCCAATATTCACGCCTGCGGTTTCGAATAGCTCCTCGTTTACTCGCAGCCAATGACTCAATTGACCATCCGGCTCAAGCGTGGCCCGGAAGTCGTGACCGTTGATAGTGCCCTCTACCGTCGTCCTTCCCCGTCTTGGCAGTTTTGCGCTCGCGTTCTTGGGCAGAATTATAAAAGCCCACGGCGTATCGCTGCCCGACTTGGCTGGGCAAAGCAGTTTTGCTTTGAACTGGGACTTTGTGTCGCTTTGTATCATTCTGAGTCAGCCTCCAAATGCGTCTAACTGGATGCAAACGTCCAATCCCCGAAGGGCCGCAATCCTGCGCGGTAAATGATGGGATGACATGGCTATTTCCTCTGTCTTATGGAGCGGCTGGTTATGCGCTAATGCTCCGGGGGCCAATTATCGGGCCAGCCGGGATAGCGAATTTTTACTACATCAACGAACTGCCAGATAGGAGTATTTATAGTCACAGGCAGCTCACCTTTAAAATAGAACCGCAAGTTTTGCTCTATTTCTTCCTTCGATTTACCTGTTATATCGTAAAAACTAGCCTCATCGGAAATAAAGAAAGGCTGATACTCAGGATCGGGCTCTATTACATTTATCAGAATCTGAATCTCACGTTTTCTTTTCTCTACCTCAAAGGTATCAGAAATCTCAATATCACTATTCATTTCTTGAGGATCTTAGCTTTTTTGCAATCCAAAGTTGATAGCGCTCCCTGGCTTCATCTGTAATGTGTATGTCTGCATTTTCAACCCAGCTTGGCGTGTGCCATCTTCTTAAGGTTGCAATTTTGCATTTATTTCCATGTGGATCAGTGCAGAAATCGTTGCCAAAGAAACGGATATCCCTATTCCATGTGGTATTTTTGTAATGATAAGAAAGGCCATTTTTAGATGTTTCAATCACATCTATGACTACATGATCCATTTCATCAAACTGAACGTAGGCAAGCAGTTTTCTATCGACTTTCTTATTCATCATTCCACTTCCCATGGTGCGCCGAGTAGCGAGGAGTCGATACCGGGTTTCCACTCTCCAAGAAAGCGTCCACTGCAGTGCTTGGTTAGCGACGCCGCTGGCGCCCAGGGGCCACTTACTTTTTCTTTGGTTTGTTATCTGCTATCACCTTTGGCCTCTTTTCTTTCTCCGTATACTCCTCAATCTCATCAGGAAAAAGCTCGGCATCTGATTTTTCAAGTAAATCTTTGCTTCCTGAAGCTAAATCTTTCTCATCAAAATTTGATTTTTTTCTGTTTTTGAATAATCTTTCTGATTCTTTCTGTGCGTACTTCTGTAACTCTTTGAGAGTATCTGTACTTTCTTTTTTGGTGGATTTGTTGCGTTCATTCATAGCTAACCTTTCGAAGGTTTTATAATCTAACCCTCTGAGGCTAATCTGACTCTTTAAGATTCCTTCACCTCGCTGATTTATCAAGATATTGGGAAGCTGCTGATACGCAATAGTTAAAGCCTTGTCTCGTAATTCATCGTGTTTGCTCCAAACCATTTTATACGTTGGTTGAACTAACATCCTTAATGTGCTCCTTGCTATTGATGATTGTAAAAACTCATTATATCGCCAACAGTTTTATTCATAGGCATAGCAGGTACTATCGCGCCGAGCAGCCAGCCACCTGCACCCCACCAAGCACCCGCTCCAACGTATCCACCTGCTCCTGCAACTTGCTTTCCGGAAAATGCTTCCGCACAAACGCCAGTAACTGCCTCGCCAGATCCTCCCGGTTAAATCCATCGATATAGATCTGCGCCAACAGCAGATAAGCCGCATCCAGCTGCCGGTAGTCCTTGTCTTCCTTGTGCAAATTGTTCAACAGCATCGCCGCCGGGCGGAATTTCTGTTGGCGGTAGAGGGCCTCGGCCAGGGTGTGACGGAGGTGGGACTTGTCGATGGTGGGGTGGGGGTCTGTGGCCAGGTAGAGTTCCGCGGCCTTGTGGGCGCGGTTCATGCGGATGAATTTTTCCAGCAGGTGCGGGCCCAGTTCGCGCAGGGCTTTTTTGTCCTGAGTGGCGAGCAGCAGACGGTAGTAGCGCTCGTTCAGGGCCGGGTCGTCCGGGTAGCGGCGCAGGCATTCCACCAGGGTGCGGCGCGCCCCGCTGAAGTCGCCCTCGCGCATCAGTATCTGGTTTTCTGCCAGGGCGCGGGCGCGGCTGAATTCCGCTTCCTCGAGGAAGTCACCGTCGTCGTCCCGCTCGGCGATGATGCCCAGTTTTTGCTGCCGCGACAGGCAGATGTAGCCCATCATCGCGCTGGTGACGATATAGAAGTAAGTCGTACTCGCCGCGATCACCGGCACTATGGCCCAGGGCGGCAGCTTGTTCGCCACCAGCATCAGCAGGTAGCCGGGGGCGGCGGAGACGGCGCTGGTGGTGAGCCACAGCAGCAGGTAGGGCCAGCCGATAATCAGGGTGAACTGCAGTAGCTTGAGCGGGTTGATGGCGGCGCGCAGGCTGCCTTCCAGGGCCAGCACTATCATCGCCGCCGGGGCCAGCAGGGAAAGCGCGATCGAGTAGAGCTGCAGGGCGCCCTGGCCGAAGGCCATCAGCTTGTAGCCGACAAAGCCGGCGATCAGCGTCATGCCGATCACCTTCAGGAACAGGGGCGCGCTGTTGCCGTCCAGGGCGTCGCCGAAGGATGGCGCCTGCAGCTGGCCGCTGGCCAGCTTCTCGATTACCAGCAGGTTGTAGCGGCTGACCAGGGCCACCGCCGCCAGCAGCAATAGCAGCGAGATGATGCCCAGGCCGGAGATCATCAGGCCGGCGCCGGCGGCCAGTGCCAGCACCGTCAGCGGGCCCGGCTGCAGCGCGTAGCGGAAGTAGAAGAGGCCCATCTGCCAGAAGGGTTTGGCGCTGTTGCTGGCGCCGATATAGTCCAGCGGCTTGTGACACAGAGGGCAGTCCGGCCGCCCGTTGCGATAGTTGGCGCTGGCGCCGGGGATACAGCTGCCGCAGAAGTGGCGGCTGCAGGGCTGGCAGTGCCAGGCGGCCTCGGCGGATGAGTGGTAGTTGCAGGGCTCGGCCATTCGTTTCCCTATGGTTCTTTTAATTCCCTGGGCGCCAGTTTATCCGGTGCGGTTCTGGGGGCGCAAATGCCTACCGTGCCGCCTCGCTCCCCCTCCCCCGCAAGCGGGAGAGGGGAGGTCAATGCCGAATTCAGAACGCCAGGAACTGCTCCCTCCCCCGCAAGCGGGAGAGGGGAGATATAGAGCGAGCGGGGGAGGGGAGCAGATAGGGGCGGCCCCGGGCCCCCAGTCCCTGACGGTGTCGGCATACTGGTAGAATCACCGCAAATCCATCCGAAGATTTCAGTTAAGGACGCAGTATGAGGAACGCAATGCAGGTTCAGTTGGTTGAAACCGCGGCGGCGGAGACCTGGGGCGGGGACAAGGCGCTGTTGAGCTTTACCAGCGGCGGTGCCACTGTGCATGCCACCAAAGCCACCGGTGGGCCGCTGGTGGCCGCCCAGCGCGCGGCGCGGCGGTTGGATGGCATGGGGATCCCTTCGGTGGCGCTCGCCGGGGACGGCTGGGGCCTGGAGAGCCGCTGGGCCTTCCGCGCCGGCTACTACAATCCCAACCGCGAAAACCGCCTGGACTGGGGCACGGAAGAAGCCGGCGAACTGGCGGAGCTCGAGGCCCGCGAGACGGCGGCGCGCTGGGTGCGCGAAATCACCAACGGCACTCCGGAGGAGGTGTTCCCGCGGGCCTTGGCGGAGAGTGCGGCGGACATGCTGCAGAAGCTGGCGCCGGAGGCGGTCAATTACCGGGTTGTCGCCGGGGAGGAGTTGGCACAGGAGGGATTTGCCGGCGTCTACAAGGTGGGCCAGGGCAGTGCGCGCGAGCCGGTGATGCTGGAACTGGACTACAACCCGTCCGGGAATGCCGATGCACCGGTGGATTTCTGCCTGGTGGGCAAGGGTATCACCTTCGACTCCGGCGGCTACAGCATCAAGCCGTCCAGCAATATGGTCACCATGAAATCCGATATGGGCGGTGCCGCCATGGTCAGCGGCGGCCTGGGGCTGGCTATCGCCCGCGGCCTGCAGAAGCGGGTCAAACTCTATCTGTGTTGTGCGGAAAACCTGATCTCCGGCCAGGCCTACAAGCTGGGCGATATCATCCGCTACAAGAACGGCGTCAGTGTGGAAATCCTGAACACTGACGCCGAGGGCCGGCTGGTGCTGGCGGACGGCCTGATCGCCGCCTCGGAACAGAATCCGCGCTGGATCCTCGACGCCGCCACCCTCACCGGCGCCGCGAAGATGGCGGTGGGGCGCGACTACAACTCCGTGCTCAGCTTCGAGGGTGAAACCGCGCAGAAGGTGCTGGACGCCGCCGCGGCGGAAAACGAGAGGGCCTGGCGGCTGCCGCTGGAGAAATTCCACCTGGAGCAGATTCCCTCCGGCTTTGCCGAGGTGGCCAATGTGGGGATTGACGGCAGTGCCGGCGCCTCCACCGCCGCGGCCTTCCTGGCCCGCTTTGTGCGCGATGAGGGGCGCGCCTGGGTGCATATGGATCTGTCCGGCTCCTACCTGCCCTCCGCCAATGACTTGTGGGCCCAGGGTGCCAAAGGGCACGGCCTGCGCACAATTGCACGCTTTTTGCAGGACAACTGAGGTCTAGAGAGGTCGCGCTGGTTGGCATTGTAGGATGGGCACGCTTCGCCTTGCCCATCCTACAAACAGCTGACAGCGTTCTCTTGATATACCACGGGGAAAGAGGATTTTCCCCAGACCAAATAACAACAAGGAGCGTCACCATGCGAGTCCTGCTGCTGTGCAGCGCTTTCAACGGCATAAGCCAGCGTATCCACCGCGAACTGGAACTGCGCGGCTGCGAAGTTTCCGTGGAGCTGGCCACTGGCGAAGCCGGGATTGGGGTGGCGGTGGCCCAATTCCGCCCGCGGCTGATCGTCTGTCCCTACCTGGTCCACAGGATTCCCGACACCATCTGGCAAAAAATACCCTGTCTGGTGGTGCACCCCGGCATCGAGGGGGACTGCGGCCCCTCGTCTCTCGATTGGGCGATCGCCAGCAACTGTACCGAGTGGGGCGTGACCTTGCTGCAGGCCAACGGGGAAATGGGCGCGGGGGATATCTGGGGCTCCGCCACCTTCCCCCTGCGCGGCACCAGCAAGGCCGGCCTTTACCGACGCGAGGTCACCGCCGTCGCCGCTTCCCTGGTCAAGTCGGCCCTGGCCGCGCTGAGAGACCCCGACTTCACTCCCCGTCCGCTGGAGCCGCAAAAAATTCCCTGGCGCGTGCAGCCGCCCATGCGCCAGGCGGACCGAGCGATCGACTGGCAGAGGGATTCCACCGATATCGCCATTGCGAAACTGCGCGCCGCCGACAGCGCGCCGGGTATCCGCGAGGAGATCGGCGGCCGGGCGGTGTTCCTCTATGGCGTGCGCCGGGAGGAAAAGCTCTCCGGCGGGGCGGGCGATTTTATCGCCCACAGCAACGGCGCCGTCTGTCGCGCCACCGTCGATGGCGCAGTGTGGATACCGCAGGCCCGGTGCGAAGGGGGGATCAAGCTGCCCGCGGCGCAGGTCTTGCTGCCGCTGCTAAGGGAAACGCCCCGCGAGTTGAAAAGCATTCCCCGCGCCGTGGAGGAGATTCGCAGCGAGCGGATCGGGCATGTGGCCTACCTCCACTTCGACTTTGCCGGCGGCGCCATGAATACCGGTCAGTGCCGGCGCCTGCTCGAACACTACCGCGAACTGCAGTCCGGCGATGCGCGGGTGATCGTGCTGATGGGTGGCGAGGACTTCTGGAGCAACGGCATCCACCTGCACTGTATTGAGGCGGCGGAGGACCCGGCGCGGGAGTCCTGGGAGAATATCAACGCCGTCAACGACCTGGTGGAGGCCATTATCGAAACACCCGATCAGATCACCGTGGCCGCCCTGCGCAACAACGCCGGCGCCGGCGGCGCCATGATGGCGTTGGCCTGCGACCATGTACTGCTGCGCGAGGGCGTAGTGCTCAATCCCCACTACGGGACTATGGGGTTCTACGGTTCAGAGTACTGGACCTATCTGCTGCCGCGGCGGGTTGGGCAAAAGCGGGCCCTGGCGCTGACCCGAAACTGCCTGCCGCTGCTCGCCACCGAGGCGCTGCAGATGGGGCTTGGCGACGAAATCTTCGACGAGGGCTGGGATATTTTCCAGCGGGAACTGGAGTATTACTGCCGGATATTGTCGCAATCTGCCAACTTTGGCGCGCAGCTGAAAGCCAAGCGGGCCATACGCGCCGCCGATGAAAGGCGCAAGCCGTTGCGCCGGTACCGGGAGGAGGAGCTGGAAAGGGTGTCCGCGGTGCTCTTCGATCCGCAAGCGGAGTACCATCGCGCCCGGCGGGAGTTTGTTCACAAGGTGCCTCCACGGGAGGCGCCGGCGCGCCTGCGCCGCAAAGCGCGTTTCTGGCAGCGGGTGGTGTTTGCCTGAGCCATCCAGGCGCCTGTGTAGAGCCTGGGGCAGGGAAGGGCCGGCAAATAAGCTGAGCCGGCTCTAGATCACCGCGCCGATCCGCCAGGGCGCAAACTCGTTGTCGCCGTAGTCGAGCTTTTCACTGGCACTGCGCTCGCCGGAGGCAATGGCGAGGATGCGCTGGAAAATAAACTCGCCGTGCTCGGCCACTGTGCATTCGCGGTCGAGAATACCGCCGCAGTCGATATCCATATCCTCGCGCATCCGCTCGAACAGCTGCGAATTGCTCGCCAGCTTGATGCTGGGCACCGGTTTGGCGCCGAAGGCGGAGCCGCGGCCGGTGGTAAAGCAGACCACATTGGCGCCGGAGGCAATCTGACCGGTTACCGAAACCGGGTCGAAGCCGGGGCTGTCCATGAACACCAGCCCTTTCGTGCGCACCTGTTCGGCGTAGAGGTAGACATCCTGCAACATGGTGGTCCCGGCTTTGGCCTGGGCGCCCATGGATTTCTCCGCGATGGTGGTCAGCCCGCCGGCCTTGTTTCCCGGTGAGGGGTTGTTGTTCAGGGCTACGCCGTTGATCTCCGTGTAGTGCTCCCACCAGTGGATGCGGTCCACCAGCTTCTGCGCCACTTCCGGGGATACCGCGCGGCGGGTGAGCAGGTGCTCGGCGCCGTAGATCTCCGGTGTTTCCGAGTAGATCACCGTGCCGCCGTGGCGTACCAGCAGGTCCGCCGCAGCACCCAGTGCCGAGTTGGCGGTGATGCCGGAGTAGGCGTCGCTGCCGCCGCACTGCACCGCGAGGGTCAGTTCCGAGGCGGGAACGGGCTCCCGACGGCAGTTGTTGGCCGCCGGCAGCATGGTGGTGAGCTTCTCGATGCCGGCTTGGATGGCCGCGCGGGTACCGCCCTGCTGCTGGATGGTCAGTGTCTGGAACAGCGGGTTGGTCTCCAGGTCGGACTCGCGCAGCACGCTGCTCACCTGCATTGCCTCGCAGCCCAGGCCGATCAATAGTACACCGGCGAAATTGGGGTGGGCGATGTAGCCGTGCAGGGTGCGCAGCAGCGTCTGGTAGCCCTCGTCGTAGGTGGACATACCGCAGCCGCTCTCGTGACCCAGGGCGACGATACCGTCGATATTGGGGAAGTCCCGCAGCATGCCGCTGTTTTGGAAATGTGCGGCCACGGCCCGGCCCACGGTCACCGAACAGTTGACGGTGGAGACGACTGCCAGATAATTGCGGGTGCCGGCTTTGCCATTGGGGCGCCGAAAACCCAGGAAACTGGCCCGGGCCGCGGGGTCGACGTAGTCGACGGGCTGCGTCTCGCTGCAGAAATCGTGGCTGGGCTTGTGGTTGCCGGCACACATATTGTGCTCGTGCACGTGTTCGCCAGCGGCGATATCGCGGGTGGCAAAACCGATCACCTGGCCGTACTTGAGTACGGCCTCGCCGCTGGCGATGGGGGCGACCGCCACCTTGTGCATGGCGGGCAGGTCACTGACCAGCTCGAGCATGGCGTCACGCCAGTTCACCAGGCTGCCGGCGGGCAGCAGGGCGCGGCTGAGGGCGACATTGTCGGATTCGTGAATATAGATAAGGTCCATCTGCGTACAGACTCCGCACCGGCAAACGGCCAGGAACAACTGATTTTTATTGATTGCTTGAATGCAATCTAGCACTATATTGGTAAGGCCGCAATCTTGAGTTGGGCTTGTTTTGGTAAGACTATTGTGGCAGGCGGTTCGGTTGTGGCGGTTAAACCCCATCTGCTAAACTGCGTCGATTAACGAATGACGGAGAATGCCTTCATGCAAGGTGTGCGACTTTACCAACAGGTGGCCGAGCAACTGGCCGCCGCCATCGCCTCCGGTGACTACCCGCCGGGCACGCGCCTGCCGGCGGAGCGCAAGCTGGCGGAGCGCTTCGAGGTCAGCCGGCCCACGGTGCGCGAGGCGATTATCGCCCTGGAGCTGGCCGGCTGCGTGGAAGTGAAAGGAGGCTCCGGCGTCTATGTGGTGGATGCGGAGGTGAGCGCCTTCAAGGCCGGGGAATCCGATATAGGCCCGTTTGAGATCCTGCAGGCGCGCATCATGTTCGAGGGGGAGGCCGCCGGCCTGGCCGCCCGGCAGATGTCCGAGGTGGAACTGCAGGAGCTGGAGTGGATACTCGAGGAGATGATCGCCGAGAACGCCACCGAGGCCAACGCAGAGGTGGCGGACGAGAAGTTCCATCTTCATATTGCCCGCAGCACCCGCAACGATGCGGTGGTCTCCGTGTGCGAGCACCTGTGGCAGCTGCGCAACAGTTCCAGCGTGTCCGCGCGCATCCTGGAGAAAGTGCGCCAGGCCGGCTCCCGGCCGCGCATCGAGGAGCACCGCAGGATTCTCGACGCCCTCAAGCGCCGCGATGCGGATGGAGCCAGGAGCGCCATGCGCGATCACCTGCAGCGTGTGGTGCAGCAACTGCTGGACGCCACCGAAGCCGAGGCCCTGGAGGCCGCGAGGCGCGAAGTGAATGCGGCGCGCCAGCGCTTTGCTCTGCCCTGAGGGCAATGACCAATGATTGATGATCAGTTTTTCAACTTATATCATCGGTCATTGATTTTCCTTCCCCTTGCTCCCCTAAAATTGGTATGACACTATTGGGTCATAGTAAATAGTCTGGTCTTGCCGGTTTCGGCTGAGATAGTAACGATAGTGGAGTTAGGAAGTTATGACACAGTTGAGCCGGCGCGCATTTCTGCAATCTGCTCTGGCCGCGGCCGCCATTCCCGCGGTGCCCTGGGCCATGAGCCGGCCGCCGCGGATGGATTACAGTGGCCCCTGGGCCGCGGTACCGGAAATCCTCGCCGCCATCGAGCGGCCGCAGATCCCCCCCCGGGAATTCAATCTTCGCCAGTACGGCGCCAGGGGCGAGGGTGAGGATGCCAGCACCGCCTTCGCCCGCGCCCTGGCCGCCTGCCGCGAGGCCGGCGGCGGTCGCATCCTGGTGCCGCCGGGGCGCTACCGCAGTGGCCCCATTCACCTGTCCTCGAATACCGAACTGCACCTGCAGGAAGGTGCAGAGCTCTCCTTTATTCCCGACCCGGAACGCTACCTGCCGGCGGTAAAAACCCGCTGGGAGGGAATGGAGCTGATGGGATATTCCCCCCTGATCTACGTGCTCGGCTGCGAGAATGTGGCGCTCACCGGCAAGGGCCGCATCGACGGGGGTGCGGACTGCGATACCTGGTGGCCCTGGAAAGGAAAGAACAGCAAATGTGAATACCGAGAGAGCCCCACGCAGAAAGCCGCGCGGGACGCGCTGTTTGAGGATGCGGAAAAAGGCCTGCCGGTGGCGGAGCGGGTCTATGCCGACGACAGCTACCTGCGCCCGCCGCTGGTGCAGTTCTACCAGTGCCGCAATGTGCTGATCGAAGACGTCACCCTGGAGAATTCGCCCTTCTGGGTCATGCACCCGGTGCTCTGTGAAAACCTCACCGTACGCGGTGTCACGGCGCGCAGCCACGGGCCAAACTCCGACGGCTGCGACCCGGAATCCTGCCGCAACGTGCTGATCGAGGATTGCCTGTTCGACAACGGCGACGACTGCATCGCGATCAAGTCCGGCCGCAATGCGGACGGCCGCCGCCTGGCCACACCCAGCGAGAATATTGTCATCCGCAACTGCCGTATGCGCGACGGTCACGGCGGCCTGGTGCTGGGCAGCGAGATTTCCGGCGGGGTGCGCAATGTATTCCTGGAGAACTGCGTGATGAGCAGCCCCAGCCTGGATCGCGGCCTGCGCATCAAGACCAACGCCATGCGCGGTGGCGAGATACACGATATCTATGTGCGCAACCTGGAGATTGGCCAGGTGAAGGACGTGATCGTAATCAATTTCTTCTACGAGGAAGGGGACAAGGGTCCCTTCGATCCGGAGGTGTACAATATCTTCGTGGACAACCTCCGCTGCGAGAAGGCGCAGCGCGCCTTCCATATCCGCGGTTTCGACCGCGCTCCCATTCGCGGTCTGCATATTTCCAACAGCGAGATAAAGAGCGCGGGCGATCTTGGTGTGATCGAGGCGCTGAAGGACTTTACCGCGAAGGGACTGCTTATCAACGGCAAGGAATTCCATCCAGCCTGACCTGTAGGACCCGCCTGCAGGCGAATGAGGTATCGAGGAAGTTCTGGAGTCGCCTGCTGGCAGGCTCCTACACCTTCGCCCCTTTGAAAGAAGAAATAACGACGAGGAACAGAGAGTGAAATTATCCAGTTCCGTTTATCCGCTGCTGGCCGCCGCAATTGCCCTGACCGCCTGTGGCGAAGCGACGGATTCCACGGCAATAAAGGATCAACAGAGACCGGCGGAGAGCAAAAGCACGGAGAGTGAGAGCATCGCCCGCCTGCAATTGGCCAACCCGTCGGCGTTTCCGCGCTTGGACGAGCCTGTATACCTGAGTTTCCGGGAGCTGGGCCTGGGCGAAGACTACGCTGAGCCGCTGGCGGTCCGCGGCGAGGGACAACTTCCGGTACAGCGGGTCGACCGGGATGCCGACGGCAGCGCCGACGGCATCCTGTTCCTGGTGGACTTGCAGGTGGATGAAAAAATCGACCTGAAAATTTTTCCCGGCAGCGGTGAGCAGCCGGCTGTGGATAAACGCACCCAGGCGGAAATTTCCCGCAAAACCGGCGGCAAGTGGGTCGACAGGAAATACCTGGGCGGCTACTTCCAGAATGTCAGCGAGCTGGATGTTCCCCCGGAACACACCGATCACTCGCAGTTTATCCGCTACGAGGGCCCGGGCATCGAATCGGACCTGGTGGGCTACCGGGTCTACCTGGACTGGCGCAACGGTTTCGACATATTCGGCAAGAAAGTGCGCGAGCCGGTGCTGCAGGATGTGGGGCAGGATGGCTTTGAGTCCTACCACCATATGGCCGACTGGGGTATGGATATCCTGAAAGTGGGCGACGCCCTCGGCGTGGGCGGTTACGGCTATTGGGATGGCGAAAAAGTCGTGCGGGTCAGTGACGTGCAGGACTGGTCCGCAAAAATCGTCGACAACGGCGAGCTCTACTCTTCCCTGAATATTGAATACAAAGGCTGGAAACCCGCGGAGAACAAGCAGGCCGACCTGAGTACGGTGCTCTCCATGCGCGCCGGCAGCCGCCTGGTGGAAGTGAACGGGCAGGCCAGCGAAGGTCTCGGCGCCCTGGTGGCCGGCCTGGTCAAGCATCCGGATACTAAACTGATCGTCGGCGACCTGGACATCAATGGCGGCGCCTGGACCTATATCGGCACCTGGGGCCAGCAGAGCCTCGATGGCAGCGACCTGGGCATCGGCCTGCTGGTGCAGAAAAAGACCGTCAAGAAGGTGACCGAAGACGAGCACAACCAGGTGGTGGTATTCAAGCAGCCGGCCACCAACGATTTCAACTACTACTTCACCGCCGCCTGGGCAAAAGAAGTGGAGAGCAGGCACGGCCCCATCACCAGTGCCGGGCAGTTCGAAACCTACCTGGCCCGCGAGGCGGAAAAGCTCACCATGCCGCTGCGCAAGCGTCTGACCACTGTCCTGAGCGAGGCGCAGACGCAACAGCCGCTGAGCGCGGATGTGGCACTGCGGTGGAGCCAGCGCCTGGCGGATTCCGAACTGGAGCGCAGCACCTACCAGCTCGCCTTCGGCGGTGTGGACCCGCACCGCAAGCGCCCGGCCTATTTCGAATACACCACCGGCCTGTTGATGCAAGCCTACGACGACCTCAACCGGGTAAGTCCCGAGCCGCACTACGCGGACGCGGTGGAAAAGGTGATGGGCTCCTTCGTCAACGAAGACGGCAGTATCAACGGTTACGTGCAGTCAAAATACAACATCGACAGCATCAACGCCGGCAAGATGCTGCTGCGCATGCTCGAGCGCAACGGCAAAGACAACTACGAAACCGCCGTGGCCACCCTGCGCGAGCAACTGGAACACCACCCGCGCACGACCGCCGGCGCCTTCTGGCACAAGAAAATCTATCCCCACCAGGTATGGCTGGACGGCGTCTATATGGGCATTCCGTTCCTCGCCCATTACGAAAAAATGCGCGCTGAAGAAGGTGGAGAAGGGGACTTCGACGAGGTGCTGGCGGAATTCAAGGTGGTGCGCGAAAAACTGCGCGATCCGCAAACCGGGCTCTACTTCCACGCCTGGGATGAAGCGAAAGAGCAGGATTGGGCAGATAAAGAGAGCGGCCTATCCGCCAATTTCTGGTCCCGCGGTATGGGCTGGATGGCCATGGCACTGGTAGACGTGCTCGACTATATTCCGGAGGAAAACACGGAGCAGCGCCAGTACCTGATCGACATGATCAACGAACTGGCCCCGGTACTGGAAAAATACCAGGACGCTGAAAGCGGCACCTGGTACCAGGTCGCGGACAAGGCCGGCGCGCGGGGCAATTACCTGGAAGCCACCGGCAGCAGCATGTTCACCTACTTCTTTGCCAAGGCCATCAACAACGGCTACCTGCCCGACTCTTACGTACCCCTGGCGAAAAAATCCTATCAGGGCCTGCTGGACCAGTTTATCCAGGTGCACGCCGATGGTAGTGTAAGCCTGACCAACAACTGCGAAGTGGCGGGCCTGGGCTTCGGCCGCGACGGCAGCTACCGCTATTACATGAGCGAGCCGGTCATCGACGACGATCTTAAAGGCGTCGGCCCCTTCATCATGGCCGGCGCCGAGATGTATAAGCTGCTCAACAAGCAGGGCTAAAGGAGAGATTGATGGCTACCAAATACGAAGAGCGCTACGCGCACAACCCGCGCGACTATGTGAGCTACGATACGGAGCGTCTGCGCGAGGAATTCCTGGTGCCGAAACTGTTTGAGGCGGACACAGTGCGCCTCACCTACACCCACGTAGACCGCATGATCGTGGGCGGGATCATGCCGGTGGAGAAAACCGTACTTCTCGAAACCGTAGACGCGCTCAGATCCGAATATTTCCTCGAGCGCCGCGAACTGGGTCTGATCAATATCGGCGGCCCGGGTGTAGTGGAAGTCGATGGCACCCGCTACGACGTGGGCACCAAGGAGGCCATCTATGTCGGCCGCGGCTCCCGCGAGGTAAAGGTTTCCAGCAATGACAAGTCCGCGCCGGCGAAGTTCTACCTGAACTCCACCCCCGCACACCGCGAGTGCCCCACCCGTAAAGTGGGCCAGAGCGACGCAAAGGTGTTGGAGATGGGCTCAAGCGAAACCTGTAACCAGCGCGTTATCCGCCAGTTGCTGGTAAAAGAAGTGGTGGAAAGCTGCCAACTGCAGATGGGTATGACCGAACTGGCCCCGGGCAGTGTCTGGAACACCATGCCCGCCCACACCCACAGCCGCCGCATGGAAGCCTATATGTATTTCAATGTGCCGGAAGGCCAGGCCGTTTGCCACTTCATGGGCCCGCCGCAGCAGACCCGTACCATCTGGATGCACAACGAGCAGGCGGTGATTTCCCCCACCTGGTCCCTGCACTCCGGTGTGGGTACCAGCAACTACACCTTCATTTGGGGTATGGCGGGCGAGAATCTCGACTACACCGATATGGATTTTGTGCAGCCGAACGAGCTGCGATGATTTGTCGGGGCTCGGGACTCGGGTCCCCTGGGAACGCGGAGCTCCAGCTCCGCACCGGGCCGCAGGCCCGCCACCTGGAAAAATTTTGAGGTTTTGATATGGCGAATTCCTTGTTTGATCTAACCGGCAAGCTGGCCCTGGTAACAGGTGCCACTCACGGCCTCGGCATGGCCATGGCCGAGGGTCTCGGCATGGCCGGGGCCCGGCTGGTCATCACCGGCCACTCGTCACAGCAGAAGCTGGACGATGCAGTGGCACACCTGCGCGACAAGGGGTTCGATGCCGCCGGCTACCTGTTCAATGTCACCGATGAAGCGGCGGTCGCCGACGCGGTGGGGCAGATAGAGAGCGAGTGCGCGCCCATCGATATCCTGGTGAACAACGCCGGTATCATCCGCCGGGTGCCGCTGCTGGACATGGAGCTGAAGGACTGGCAGCAGGTGATCGACACCAACCTTACCGGCGTCTTCACCATGAGCCGCCCGGTGGTGCGCAAGATGATCGAGCGCGGCGGCGGCAAGGTCATCAATATCTGCTCGATGATGAGCGAGTTGGGTAGGGATAGTGTCTCCGCCTACGCCGCGGCCAAGGGCGGGTTGAAAATGCTCACCCGCAATATGGCCACCGAGTGGGCGCGGCACAACGTTCAGGTCAACGGTATAGGTCCGGGTTACTTCGCTACCAGCCAGACCGCTCCTATCCGCGTGGACGGCCATCCCTTCAACGAATTTATTCTCGGCCGAACCCCGGCGGGACGCTGGGGTAACCCGGAGGACCTGCAGGGTACGGCGATATTCCTCGCCAGCGACGCCAGCAACTTCGTGACCGGCCAGATCGTCTATGTGGACGGCGGTATCCTGGCGACCATCGGCAAGCCGTCGAACGAATAACCCCCCCCCCCCCCTGGGACCGCGGAGCTCCAGCTCCGCTTGCGGGCCGCAAGGCCCGCTTTATGGTGGATACGCTTCCCTTATCCACCCTACGTATGCACCCTACCTTAACGTATGCACCCTTGTAGGAGCGGCCCATGGCCGCGATCGGCATCTGCTACGTAGCTAGACCGACGCGGCCATGGGCGGATGGCCGCCCCGCCGCTCCTACAACGTTCTTTTACCGGTATCGATATCGGTCGAGTTTACCCGCTATTTGTAGGCAAGCACTCATCCAATAAATCTTCCAGGCTATAGGGATCAATGCCGAGGTCGGCAAAAGTTTTCGCATTCTCGCCCACCATATTGTCACTCTGCATTAAAACAAGCTGGTCGCGGGTGAGTGGAGGATTGGGCATCAGGCTCAATGTGGCCACCAATAGCCGCCAAAGAGTAAATGGCACGGGTAATAAAACGCGCCTGCGCCCCAGATGGGACATAACCACCTGCAGGACCTGGCGATAAGTGTAGACACTCCCGCCACCCAATTCGAACACTTGCCCTTGACCACCAGCCTGCCGCGCAAGCTCCACCACCGCCGCGGCGACGTCTTCGACGTATACCGGCTGCAACCGATTGTTTCCCTTGCCAAAGAGCGGTACCACTGGCAATAGGGTTGCGGTTTTGAGGGAGGACAGGAATGCATCATCGCTACCAAACATAACGCTTGGCCGAACCAGGGTCGCTCGCTCAAAGGCGTTGCAGACGACCTGTTCTCCCCGTGCTCGCGCGCGAATAAATTTCGACGGCGAATGTTCGTCCACGCCGAGACCGGATATGTGCACAAGCCGATCAACGCCGGCTGCCCGGGCGCAACGGGCGATGCGTTCGGCACCTTTTACGTGGATGGTGTCAAACGTGAGATCACCTCTCTCCACATATAAAGAAACCGCATTGACTGCGAACACCGAACCCGAAACCGCCTCTGTAACCCGCCGCTCATTGCGTATATCAACAGCCACCGGCGCGATCTGATCTTTAATGTCAGAGAAATCCACGTCCTCGGGATGGCGCGCCGCAACGCGCACCCGGTAACCCGCCGTTGCCAGCGCCCGCACCACGCGACGGCCTAAAAAGCCGGTGCCGCCAAAGACTGTTGCAATCTGTTCATTCATCTCGATTCTCCCGCGCTGGCTATCCCGGCCCCTGCCAACCGATGAATAGTAGAAGATAGTGGGGACGTGTGGCTGGGTTTCGGAGGGCTGGCGGAGGTCTGTTCCGTTCGCCTGCAAGCAGGCTCCCACAGGGTGCTTTGTAGGAGCTTGCTTGCAAGCGAAAGGCTGCGGAGTTCTGTTCCATTCGCCTGCAGGCAGGCTCCCACAGGGTGCTTTGTAGGAGCTTGCTTGCAAGCGAAAGGCTGCGGAGTTCTGTTCCATTCGCCTGCAAGCAGGCTCCCACAGGGTGCTTTGTAGGAGCTTGCTTGCAAGCGAAAGGCTGCGGAGTTCTGTTCCATTCGCCTGCAAGCAGGCTCCTACGGGGTGCCTTGTAGGAGCCTGCTTGCAGGCGAATGGCGGGTGAGATCAGGCGAGGCTTTCTTCCATCTGCATACGCACGGTGTTCAGCACACCCTGTTTTGCCAGTAATTCCAACTGGGCAGCCAGTGCCTGCTGCAGGGCTTCGCTCTTTTGCAGGTCTTCGCCGAATACCGGTGCAAAACCCAGGAAGGCCGCGGCCAGCTTCTGGGGATTTCCTGCGTTTGCGTCGCAAAGGGCTTTCAGTTCCTGTGCCAGCGGATCGGAAACCTCGATCGGCTTGCCGGCGTCGTCCTCCGCGGAGACATAGCGAATCCAGCAGGCGAGGGCCAGGCACAGCAGCTCGATGGAGCCGCCGTTGTGCAATTGGTGGCGCAGGGTGCCCAGCCAGCGCTGGGGGATCTTCTGCGAACCGTCCATGGCGATCTGCCAGGTGCGGTGTTTCAGCGCCCGGTTGGCGAAGCGCTCCAGCAATTGTCCCCGGTAGGCCGCCAGATCGAAGTCCGCCGGCGCTTCCACCGCCGCGCTGGCCTCGTCGGCGAGAAACCGCTCCGCCAGCGCGGCGAAAGCGGGTTCCTGCATGACGTCGGCAATGGTCTCGAAGCCGGCCAGGTAGCCGCTATAGGCGAGCAGGGAGTGGCAGCCGTTGAGCAGGCGCAGTTTGATGAGTTCGTAGACTTCCACATCATCGACAAAGGTGGCGCCGGCCTTTTCCCAGGCGGGGCGCCCGCGCAGGAAGTTGTCTTCCACCACCCACTGGGAGAAGGGCTCGGCCATAACCGCGGCGTTGTCGCGCACACCGAGAAGCTTCTCGAGGGCGTCGCGGTCTGCGTCGGTGGTGGCGGGGACTATGCGATCCACCATGGTGCAGGGGCAGCGGGTATTCTCCCTGACCCAGTCGGCGAATTCCGGCTCCAATTGGTCGGCGAACTGGAAGAGCACACGTTGCAGCACTTTGCCGTTGCTGGGCAGGTTGTCGCAGCTGAGCAGGGTAAATCCGGGCAGCCCTTTCTGCATACGTTCGCGCAGGGCGTAGACGATGAAACCGAGCGCGGATTTCGGGGCCTGCGGATTGGCGAGGTCGTGCTGGATATCCGGGTGCCGCAGGTTCAACTCGCCGGAAGACGGATGGTGGCAGTAACCCTTTTCGGTGATCGTGAGGGAGACGATGCGGATCTCCTCGCGGGACAAGGCATCCAGCAGGGCGCGCGGGCTTTCCGGAGCCACGTAGACGTCCTGCACGCTGCCGATCACGCGGACTTTTTCGCCATCGTTGCTTTTTTCCACCACGGAATAGAGATAGTTTTGCGGTGCCAGCTGGTCGCGCACTGTGGGCGAGCGCAGGCTGGCGGCGACAATGCCCCAGTCGCTGCCGTCTTCCTGTACCTGCTCCGTATACCAGGCCTGGTGGGCGCGGTGGAAGGCGCCAATGCCCAGATGGACGATGCCCGCGCGCAATTGGCTGCGGTCGTAGGAGGGCACGATTACTTCCTGGGACAGTTGGCCCAGACTGGCGTTGTTGAGAGTTCTTTCACTCATAAATTTTCCCCAAATCCCTTGTAGGAGCGGCGGGGCGGCCATCCGCCCATGGCCGCGATCGGACTTGCCGAAGCACCCGATCGCGGCCATGGGCCGCTCCTACAGCACATAATCATTTCGAGTCTCGAGTCTCGAGTCCCGATGGCGGGCCGCGGCCCGCAAGCGGAGCTGGAGCTCCGCTGGTCCCGGGCGGGCGCACAAATTAAAGCTTATAGGCCCGCTTGGCCAGCGCGTAGCTGAGATCGTGTGCCAGTTCGAAGGCCTCGTCCTTCGCCAGGCGGTGTTCGCACACCAGCTGGGAGAGGAAGTTGCAGTCCATGCGCCGGGCCACGTCGTGGCGCGCGGGGATGGACAGGAAAGCGCGGGTGTCGTCGTTGAAGCCCACGGTATTGTAGAAACCGGCGGTCTCGGTCACCTGCTCGCGGAAGCGGCGCATACCCTCGGGGCTGTCGTGGAACCACCAGGCGGGGCCGAGTCTCAGTGCCGGGTAGTGACCGGCCAGCGGTGCCAGTTCGCGGCTGTAGCTGGTCTCGTCCAGGGTAAACAGGATCACCGTCAGGTTCGGCTCGTTGCCCACCGCTTCCAGCAGCGGCCTGAGTGCGTGGACGTAATCGGTGCGGGAGGGGATGTCGCAGCCCTTGTCGCGGCCGTATTTGTCGAACACCACTTTGTTGTGGTTGCGCACGGAGCCGGGGTGAATCTGCATCACCAGGCCGTCTTCAATACTCATGCGCGCCATTTCGGTGAGCATCTGACCGCGGAACAGCTCCGCGTCTTCGCTGCTCGCGCCGCCGCCGCGCACGCGGTTGAACAGCGCTTCCGCCTCGGCCGGGCTGAGGTTGGCGGTGGTGGCGGTGGGGTGGCCGTGGTCGGTGGAGGTGGCGCCCATCTGCCTGAAGAACTCGCGGCGGTTTTTCAGTGCCGCCAGGTAGCCGGCGTAGTTGCCGGTGTCTTCACCGGTGATTTCCGCCAGTTTGCGCAGATTGTCGGCGAAGCCCTCGTAATCCGGATCGAGCACCGGGTCCGGGCGGTAGGCGGTGATGATGCGCCCGCTCCAGCCGCTGTCCAGGATTTTCTGGTGATGGCGGAGGTCGTCCAGCGGGGATTCGGTGGTGGCGATCACTTCGATATTGAAACGCTCGAACAGGGCCCGGGGCAGGAACTCCGGCTTTTTCAGGTAGCTGTCGATGCGCTCGTAGTAGAGTTCCGCGGTGGAGGCGTCCAGGGCCACGTCCAGCTCGAACACATCGTGGAATACGGTATCCAGCCACATGCGTGAGGGAGTGCCGCGGAACAGGTGGTAGTGTTCGGCAAAGCGCTGCCAGATGGCGCGGGGGTCGGTTTCCGCCGGAGTGCCCTCGCGGCCGGCAATGCCTAAGCTCTCCAGCGGTACGCCCTGGCTGTAGAGCATGCGGAACACATAGTGATCCGGCTTGATCAACAGTTCCGCCGGATTGCCGAAAGGCTGATTGCCGGCGAACCAGGATGGATCTGTGTGCCCGTGCGGGCTGATAATCGGCAGATCCCTGACACTCTCATAGAGCTTGCGGGCGATATCCCGCTGGGTGTTATCCACAGGGAACAGGCGATCGGGGTGCAATTGCAAAGGGCGTGGCATAGCGGAAAGGCTCGTTCTAATTGGGTTGTCTTACAAGCATACTGCGTACCCCATTGAAGGAAAAACCCCGCCCGAAGGCGGGGGGTGCGCGGCAAGTTGGGGATGGACCGCGCCAGGCAATGGAGAAACCCAGTACATAGACCGGAATTGCTATACTGCCAAAAATTGGTTATACCGGTCAACAACTAATGGTAAGACCTGATCTGGTCAGTACAGGAGATAGCTTTGAAACTTGCAGCTTTGGGTGAAGTAATGGTCGAGTTGTCCCCGCGCGGAGAGGGGCTGTTGGCCCAGTCCTTTGCCGGGGATACCTACAACACCGCGGTCTATGTGGCGCGCAGTGGCGTTCACACATCCTATGTGACCCTGCTGGGGGACGATCCCTACAGTGAGCAGATGCTGGAGGCCATGGGCGCCGAAGGCATCGATACCGGGGCCATAGAGCGCCTGCCCGGGCGTTGCCCCGGTCTCTACAGCATCTACAACACCCCCGATGGCGAACGCTATTTCACCTATTGGCGCGGCGAGTCCCCGGCGCGGGAACTGTTTGCGGACCAGCTGCAGCGCGAGCGGTTAAAGACTTACCTGGGGGAGATGGATTGCCTCTATCTCTCCGGGATCACCCTTGCAATAATGGCCCCCCACGCACGTGAGCACTTACTCGCATTTGTCGGGGAGTTCCGCGCCGGGGGTGGCCGGGTGGCTTTTGACAGCAACTACCGGCCGCGTCTGTGGTCCAGTGTGGATGAGGCCCGGGAGGCGGTCTCCGCTTTTCTGCAACAGTCGGATATCGCCCTGCTCACCCTGGAGGATGAGCAACTGCTGTGGGGGGATGGGGATGCCGACCAATGTCTGGAGCGCAACGGCCGCTATCCCCTGTCGGAGCTGGTGCTGAAGCGCGGCGCCGAGCCGGTCCTGCTGCGGCACGATGAGGAGTTGTGTGCTATTCCCGTGCCGGAGGTTCACGAGGTGGTGGATACCACCGGTGCCGGCGACTCCTTCAATGCCGGCTACCTGGCGGCGCGGCTGCAGGGCGAGGGGCCGGAGGCCGCGGTCTCCGCGGGCAACCGCTGCGCCGCGGCGGTGATCCGCCACCGCGGGGCAATTATTCCGAGAAGTGTTGCGCCTGGGGCAGCAAGCCGATAGGATGGTAAGACCAATTTGGCGAGAAAATAAAAGCCGTCAAAATTTTTCGGTCATACCTGTAGCGATAACAATAGACAACAGGTGCATAAGATGATGAAAGGAAAAACCCTCTGCCGCCTGGCGGTAGTGGGATTGTTAGTGCTGCTTGGCAGCTGCGGTCTCGAAGATTCGCAGACCGCGCTCAAGCTGGCGCACACCCTGGACCGGCAGCACTCGGTGCACCGGGCCATGGAATTTATGGACGAGCGGCTGCGCGAGCTGTCTGGCAACAGCATGCGCATCGATATCTATCCCGGTGGGCAACTGGGCAGCGAGCGCGAACTGATCGAGCTGTTGCAGATTGGCAGCCTGGCCATGACCAAGGTGTCCGCCAGCCCCATGGAGGGTTTCGTCCCCGAACTCAAGATCTTCAACCTCCCCTATGTGTTTCGCGATGCGGATCATTTCTGGGAAGTGCTGCAGAGCGATATCGGCCGCCAGTTGTTGGTGGCCGGCGAGCGAGCGCGCCTGCGCGGGCTGGGCTATTTCGATGCGGGCAGCCGCAGCTTCTATATGAACGACAAGCCCGTTCACACACCGGAAGATTTGCGCGGCATGAAGATCCGCGTACAGAACAGCCAGACCGCGATCAAAATGGTCAACACCCTCGGCGGCGCCGCCACGCCGGTGAGCTGGGGGGAGCTCTATACAGCCCTGCAACAGGGTGTGGTCAGCGGTGCGGAAAACAACCCGCCCAGTTTCTATCTCTCCAAACACTACGAAGTTTCCAGGTATTACACCCTGGACGAGCACACCTATGTACCGGACATGCTGCTGGTCAGCACAGAGGTGTGGAAGAAACTCGAACCACAACAGAGGGAATGGCTGCAACAGGCAGTGGATGACGCGGTGGCCTACCAGCGGAAACTCTGGCAGGAATCCACCCGCGAATCCCTCGCCGCAGTGGAGGCGGCCGGAGTGGAAGTGATCTACCCGAACAAGCAGCCGTTTATCGATGCCGTGCAGCCGTTACACGCCAGCTATAAGGGCACGGAAGTGGGCGAACTGCTGGATCGAATCGCGGCTATGTAGGAGCGGCCCGGCCAGGAGCGGCCCGGCCGCTCCTATAAGAAAGGAAACTACTCACCCATAGGGAACCTGTATTGGCTTAAGCGAGCCACCCTGTAGGAGTAGGAGCGGGCCATGCCCGCGATCGGGTTCTGTTCGCGGGCATGGCGGATGGCCGCCCCGCCGCTCCTACAGGGGTGAGCAGTTACCAGGAAAGAACAAAAGTAAAAGCCAAGTAATAAAAGGCGTACTGGCGATGAATAGAATAGAAAAACTGCTGGAAATCTTCCTCGGCAGCCTGCTGGCGCTGATGGTACTGGACGTCACCTGGCAGATACTCACCCGCTTCCTGCCCATGAGCCCCAGCTCCTACACCGAGGAGCTGGCGCGCTACCTGCTGGTCTGGATCGGTCTGCTCGGCGGGGCCTATGCCTACCGCAAAAAATCCCACCTGGGTATCGACCTGCTGACCAATGCCCTGCCGGAAAAAATCCGCAGGCAGGTTCAAATTCTGACCATATCCCTGTGCTTCGCCTTTGCCGCATCGGCCATGGTGTTCGGCGGTGTCAAACTGGTGGCGCTGACTGTCGAACTGAACCAGCTGTCCGCGGCACTGAATATTCCCATGGGGATTGTCTACAGCGTGATACCCCTGTCCGGCGGACTGATCTGTCTCTTCTGTGTGGACCAACTGGTCCAACTGCTGGGACAGAAAGAACGCATTGCAACAGCCGTAAAAACTGCGTCCGCCTAGGAGGATTTATGGAAATCGCCGCAGCCGTTTTGCTGATCAGCTTCCTGCTTCTGCTGGCGCTGAACGTCCCTATTTCCGTCAGTATTGGTGTCGCCACCCTGCTGAGCATGCTGATAACCATCGACGTGGTACCCGCACTGATCACCATGGCCCAGCGCATGGCCAGTGGGATCGACAGTTTCGCACTGTTGGCGATTCCATTTTTCATTTTCTCGGGGCTGCTGATGGGCAGCGGCGGAATCGCGCGGCGAATTATCGACTTCGCGCGGGTATTGGTGGGCATGTTGCCCGGCGGCCTGGCATTCGTGAACATCATCAGCTGCACCCTGTTCGGTTCCATTTCCGGTTCCGCGGTGGCCGCCACCTCGGCGATCGGCGGATTCATGATTCCGTCGATGACCAAAGAGGGCTACGACAAGAATTTCAATACCGCCGTTACCGTGGCCTCCTCCACCACCGGCCTGCTGATACCCCCGAGCAACATCCTGATCGTGTTCTCCCTGGCCAGCGGCGGCGTGTCCATCGCCGCGCTGTTTATCGCCGGCTACCTCCCCGGCCTGCTGGTGGCCGTGGGGCTGATGCTGGTCTGTGGAATCTGGGCCAAAGCCAAGGGCTACCCGGTGGGGAAAGTCACCCCCTGGCGGGAGGCGCTGCGCAAGACCCTGGATGCGATACCCAGCCTGTTCCTGGTGGTGCTGGTTATCGGCGGCATTATCAGCGGTATCTTCACCGCGACCGAGGCCAGTGCCATCGCGGTCCTCTACTCGCTGCTGCTCTCGGTGCTGGTATACCGGGAAGTAAAAGTCTCGCAATTGCCGGAACTATTGGTAAAGGCGGTGGAAACCACAGCCATAGTGATGTTCCTGATCGCCGCCTCCTCGGCCATGTCCTGGATCCTCTCCTACGAGAATATTCCCCAGACCATCAGTGAGGCACTGATCACCCTCAGCGACAACCCACTGCTGATTCTGCTCACCATCAACCTGGTCCTGCTGGTCGTGGGGGCCTTTATGGACATGACCCCGGCGGTTCTGATCTTCACCCCGATATTCCTGCCGGTGGCCGTGGAACTGGGTATGTCCCCGTTGCAGTTCGGCATCGTCATGATCCTGAACCTCTGTATCGGGCTGTGCACACCTCCGGTGGGCAGTGTGCTGTTCGTGGGCGCAAGCATTTCCAAAACCTCGATCACCCAGCTTATTCGACCGCTGCTGCCCATGTATGCGGTGATGTTCCTCGTATTGATACTGGTGACCTACGTGCCGGCGATCAGTGAGTACCTGCCGCGGGCGCTGGGATTGATCGACTAGGCCGATTGGTAGCTCGCATACGGAAGTGCGTTATATGTGGAAGAACAAAAACAAGAGCACTTATCAACAGATGCTCGCCCTTGTTTTCCTCGTGACCTTGTCCTCGCTGGTAAGCGCGGATGAATGGGAACTTGCCGAGCATATCGTTGCGGATATTCAACTGCCGGACATTCCGGATAAAACTTACAGAATTACCGACTATGGTGCTAAACCGGGAGCCGACGCGAGAGCGGCGATACTGGAAGCCATAAAAGTCGCCTCTGGAAGTGGCGGTGGAAAAGTGGTGATTCCTAAAGGCAAATGGTTGAGCAATGGCCCTGTTGTCTTGCAAAGTCGTATAGCGCTCCATCTGGAGGAAGGCGCCACTCTGTTGTTTTCCCGCAAGCCGGAACACTACCTGCCGGTTGTGAAGACCCGATGGGAAGGTACCGAGTTGTTCAGCTACTCGCCGTTGGTTTATGCCAGCAATGTGGAAGATGTGGCAATAACCGGCAAGGGCACTATCGATGGCAACCGGAATAGCGAATTCAAGGGTTGGCATCCGTTGCAATCCAAGGATATGGACAGGTTGCGCAGGATGGGAGCCGAAGGGGTACCCGTTGAGGAACGCATCTTTGCTGAGGGAACCTATCTTCGTCCACCGCTGGTGCAGTTCTTCCGTGCCCGGCGGGTCTTGCTGGAGGATTACACTGCTCTGAACTCGCCTTTCTGGGTAAACCACCTTGTCTATACAGAAGACGCCACAGTTAAAGGTATTCGTGTCGACAGCCACTTTCCGAACAATGACGGAATCGATATAGAGTCGAGCAAAAATGTGCTGGTCGAGAACAGTTGGTTCCGTACCGGTGATGATTCGGTGGTGATTAAATCCGGCCGCGATCTGGACGGCCGGAGTATCGGTATCCCCAGCGAGAGAATTGTTGTGCGCCACAATGATATGGGCGGAGAAGACGGTATAGCCCTTGGCAGTGAAATGTCCGGTGGTATCAGGCAGGTATTTTTCTCTGACAATGTGCTGCGTCAGGGCGAGTCTGCCTTCCGCTTTAAGTCAAATCTGGACCGGGGCGGTCTGGTGGAAACCATTCGCCTGCGCAATCTGCGAGTGGAGTCATTCAAGAACCTGTTTTGGTTTCAGTTGAATTACCCGGGAGAACTGGGTGGCTTTTTCCCTTCTACCTATCGGGATATTGTTTTCGAAAATATTGAAGTAGAGAAGGTAGGGACTTTTCTGGAAGTTCACGCACCATCGGCTGCGCCGCTTCAGGACGTGTTGTTCAAAGATATCACTGTCGACCAAGTGAAAATCCCAATGGTTATAGAAAACGCAGTAAATCTGAAATTTTATGCTGTGAAACTAGGAAGTCAGCGAATTGATGGGGTACTTAGCTGGCATGGAACTGAGAAAAAGGAGATGACCAGATGAATAAATATAAAATCAAGCCGCTCGTGTTGGCTATGGCAATAGCTTCGCCGGCGTTCGCTCAGGAGCAAAGTGCTAATGATCAAGGCCAGATGCTGGAGGAAATCACCGTAACGGGTTTCCGCGCTTCCCTGCAGAAGGGTTTGGACGCCAAGCGCATGAACGCCAACAGCAGCGACAGCATCGTCGCCGAGGATATCGGCAAGATGCCGGATCTCAACCTGGCCGAGTCGCTGCAACGGGTACCCGGTGTCGCCATTACCCGCGAGGGTGGCGAGGGCCGCAATATCACCGTGCGCGGGCTTGGTCCGGGTTTTTCGCGCACTACTCTGAATGGTATGGAGGTTCCCGCCAGTACCGGCGGCCTGGATTCCTCCGGCGGTGTCAACCGCGGACGCGATTTCGACTTCAACGTTTTCGCTTCAGAGCTGTTCAACAGAATCACTATCCATAAGTCACCCGTCGCCTCGGTGGAGGAGGGTGGGTTGGCGTCCACAGTGGAGCTGTCTACGGCCAAACCTTTGGACACTCCCGGACAGCATATAGCTTTCGGTGGCCAATTGATGGTGGACAGCTTTGCCAGTGAGCAGGATCCGCGTCTCACCGGCCTTTACAGCAATACCTTTATGGACGATAAGCTGGGCGTACTTGTGAGCGCCGCCTACTCTGAGCGGACCGTGCGCCAGGAGGGCTTCGGTACTGTACGTTGGACCAGTCCCCATGCCAACGGAGGTCGGAGCTGGGCCAGCGGAACTTCGCCAGCCGTGATAAACGGCACTCCTAATCCCGGAGCCAACCATCCCGGGGAGGTGGACCCCGACGCGAACCCGCTTGACTATATGTGGACGCCGCGCCTCCCACGCATGGACTCCTTCAATCGTGACCAGGAGCGCCTGGGCCTTACCGGCTCGCTGCAGTACCGCCCCACGGACACCATGGAGTTCTCCCTGGATGTGCTCAGCTCGAATCTGAAGGCGGATGTGACCTCATACAACTACTTCGCCCAGTTCCGGAATGTCTATGACACTGTGATTCCCACCGAAGTCACTCTGGATGAATCCGGGCGCATGATCGTCGCCGGCGAATTCGAAAACGTGGCACCCCGCTCCGAGAGCCGCGGTCAGTTCAGCGAGACGGATTTCCAGCAGGTAGTGCTCTCAGGCAAGTTCGATCTTGCGGACAATATCACTCTGGATGTGATGTACGGCAACGCAGTGTCCGAGCACAGCGAGGACCAACTGCGCTTCAACCAGACTGCCTCCGAGGGGCACAGCTTCTCCTATTCCTTCCTGGAAGACAGTGATATCGCCGAGATGTCCTACGGCTTCGATATCCTCGACCCCTCAAACTATGAGTGGACTGGTCCCGTGTTGCGCCGGGATATCGTTGAGCGCACTAACGACACCTTCCGCGCCGATTTCACCATTGAGGGCGACAGCTCCAGCGTGAAGACCGGCTTGATCTGGAACAGCCGTAAGGTGGAATCCCAACGCTGGGATGCCATTAACATTAATTCTCTAAACGGAGAAGTGGTAGCCGCGGGCTTGGCAGACCAGTTGGGCAATGTCGTGGATGACTATTCCGACGGTATAGACGCGCCATCCGGTTTCCCCGCCAACTGGCTGGTGGCGGATTACGATGCGGCCGCTGCCGCCTGGGGTGTAGGTCAATGGGAGCTGAACGAAGACGACTCCAGCACCTACGACATCAAAGAAGAGACCCTGGGTGGCTATGTGGAGACCAATGTGGAAACCCAGCTGCTAGGTCTGCCCCTCACAGTGAACGCCGGTCTGCGCATAGTGGACACCCAAGTGACCTCGCGCGGTGTGGCCAGCGACGGCGAGGGCGGTTTCGTGCCCACTAGCAGGGAAGGCAGCTATACCGAAGTGCTTCCCTCCACTAACCTGGTGTGGGAGTTCCGCGAAGACCTGCTGCTGCGTTTGGGTGTGGGTCGCAATATCAGCCGACCGGGTCTCGGCAGTCTCGCGGGTACGGTCAGTGTGACGCCCATCAACCAGAGTGTCTCTCTCGGCAACCCGGGGCTGGAGCCGGTGCGGGCCAACTCCGCGGACCTGGGGCTGGAGTGGTATTTCGACGACGAATCGGTGCTGGCGCTGACCCTGTTCCATAAGGAGATAGAGAGCTTTATTACGACTCAGGAGCTGGAAAACCAGTTCCTGCCTGACGATATCCGCGCCGCGGTGGCCGCGCGGCCGGAATACGATCCCAACAGCCCGCTGTTCGAGCCTAATATCATTCAGCCGGGCGAGAAGGGTTGGGATCTCCGGACGCCCGTCAATGGTGAAGGCGCTACCGTGGAGGGTTACGAGATCGGCTACCAGCAGCCGCTGCGCTTCCTGCCCGGCTGGGCCAGCAATTTCGGCCTGCTCGCCAACTACACCCATGTGAGATCGAGCGCTGACTTCGGCGATGGTGTCGAAGGCGAATTGCCGGGCCTGTCGAAGAACAGCTATAACATGGGCGTCTACTATGAAACGGACCTGTTCGGAACCCGCCTGATGGTCAACGACAGGGACGATTACACCACCCGCGCACCCGGGTCCAACGGCAACGCGGCTGAGATGACCACCGGTCCCACCCGTGTTGATATGTCGGGTTTCTACAACGTGACCGACTACCTGAAGGTGACCCTGGAAGTCATCAACCTCACCAACGAAACCGAGCGTCTGTATACCACTGGTCCTACCGGCGATATGGACCTGGTGAGGGAGTACAACAGTACTGGACGGGAAATTCTACTGGGTATGAGGGCCAACTTCTAACCGGGACTTTCCCAAACGCGGGAGCCGGATTTACAGGCAATGAAAAATTTTACCTGTATTTCGGTTCCCGTACTCAACGCGCTATTATTCCCCCAGTTGGGCGCCATATTTCAGAAAAATATGGTGCCTTTTTTTACGTATGGAGATCCAAATTGTGAAGCGACTAATTCTGGCCTGCGTAACTATCCTGCTTCTCCTGGCGCAGGCCGCCCGCAGCGAAATTTACACCAACCCCATAATCCACGCCGACTACTCCGACCCGGACGCAGTCCGGGTAGGGGACGATTTCTACATGATCTCATCCAGCTTCAACCATGCACCCGCCCTGCCGATACTGCACTCCAAAGACCTGGTGCACTGGCGCCTGCTCGGCCATGTGCTGGAGCGGCAGATACCGGATGCGCGTTTTTCCGTTCCCCAGCACGGCAACGGCGTCTGGGCGCCCAGCCTGCGCTATCACGATGGCAAATTCTGGGTTTTCTACGGCGATCCGGACCAGGGTATTTTCGTGATCACCGCCGAGGACATGCGCGGCCCCTGGAGTGAGCCGCACCTGCTGAAAGAAGGCAAAGGACTGATTGACCCCACCCCCCTGTGGGATGACGACGGCAAGGCCTACCTGCTGCACGCCTGGGCCAAGAGCCGCGCCGGCATCAATAACGTGCTCACCCTGCACCGTATGAGTCCCGATGCGCGCGAGGTTCTCGACAAGGGCAAAGTGGTGATCGACGGCAATAAGATCCCCGGCTATCGCACCCTGGAAGGCCCCAAGTTTTACAAACGCGACGGCTACTACTATGTGTTTGCGCCCGCCGGTGGCGTAACACAGGGCTGGCAGTCCGCATTCCGCGCAAAAAATATTAACGGCCCTTACGAGGAGAGGGTGGTGCTGGCCCAGGGTAATACCCCCATCAACGGCCCGCACCAGGGCGCCTGGGTAAGCACCGCCAGCGGTGAGGACTGGTTCCTGCACTTCCAGGATAAGGACGCCTACGGCCGTATAGTGCACCTGCAGCCCATGCAATGGAGAGATGGCTGGCCGGTGATCGGCGCAGACCCCGACGGCGATGGCCGGGGCGAGCCGGTACTGAGCCATGCGCCCCCCAAAGTATCCGGGGGCTCGCCGGACTTTTCCCTGGCTACCAGCGACGAATTCGATACGAAAGAACTGCAGCCCCAGTGGCAGTGGAACGCCAACTGGCGCGCCGACTGGTATTCCCTCAGCGACAACCCCGGCCACCTGCGCCTCTTTGCCCAGCCCGGCACCGGTGAGGCAGAAAACCTCTGGCACGTGCCGTCGCTGCTATTGCAGAAGTTCCCGGCGGAAGAGTTCCGCGTGGAGACCAAACTGAGGCTTGAGGGGGACAAAGCCCAGGCCGGCCTGCTGGTCTACGGCACCGACTACGCCTGGCTCGGCTTGCGCGACGAGAACGGCAAAAACCAGCTGATTTACAACGTGTGTATCGGCGCGCGCAGCGGCTGCAAGACCCATGAGGTCCTGCTCGCAGAGCTGGAGAAGCCCCAGGCGGAAATCGGCATCAGCGTCTTTCCCGAAGGCCGCACCGTATTTTCCTACCGGCAGCCGGATGGAAACTGGACACCGCTGAACGAAGGTTTCATCGCCCAACCCGGGCGCTGGGTGGGCGCCCGCTTCGGCTTCTTTGCCCAGGGCGACAACGGCCACGCCGACTTCGACTATCTGCACGTAAACTAATCCGTAGTTGCGCCCCCCCGGGAACGCGGAGCTCCAGCTCCGCAAGCGGGCCGCAGGCCCGCCCCTCGCTCGCCCCTCACTCCTAAAGACAATTCCCACTACCCGGGGCGTGCCACCATGCTAACGCCCTACCGTTTCTAGCCACTGCTGTTGCTGTTTGCATACTCCCAAGCCTGTGCGGACTCACTAAGCCTGCAAAGACTCAAAGGCTTCAGCCTGGATCCCCCTGGATCAACAGCCTGAATGCCGAGAAGCCCCGCTCCCTGCGCAATGTGCTGGAAAGAGAAGAGGGGTTAGGGTCTTCTTAAAAATTGAGCGATACGCTCACTTTTTAGACGGCCCATTACACGTCAATTACAGGTTTGTATAAAGTTCCTACACTCATTCGACATGGGCGCTATTTTTTTATTATTTTTCTTTGAATATCTGGAACTTTGGTCTCATTTATGGTTTTATTCCGCGATAATGTTCCAGTTTTTTAGCGTACACAGTGCGCAGTAATGAGAAGCCTCTGAATTAATCCCGGCCAGAAGGGGAAAGCAAGGTTCGCTAGCAAGGGCTGTGCAACTGAACTCCGCGAATGGCGGGTTCCAGGCAAGGAAAATGAGAGGGGCAGGTGGAAAATCAGAAATATTGGTGTGCAAAATGCTTGTTTTTTGCTGACTGTGCCTCTCCTTGGGGAAGTGGCGAGTTGATCAGAGGTTCTAACGTGGAATATAAGGATAAATGTTCTTTTTGCATGCAAAAAATATTCTGAGACTTTGGACTTTGATTGTGTGTAATTTTTTACTCCCTGATATGAATCTATCAGAGGAGTATGGCGATAAGCAGCGAATAGAAAAATATAACGAGATGGAATCTTTAATTTTTAATCTTTAAATAGCACTCATAAAAGCTTGGTAAAGAAGCTAAATAAAGTGAAAGGGTTTTCTTCTATGACAAAAAATAATTGTTTTATTCTTTTTTTCCTGGCGCTGCTGGCTGATTTCCCGTTGCTCGCATTAGCTACACCAACAAATATTGTTGTAACTCCGACTGTATCTACGGATGGCTCGTTTACAGTAACCTGGGACAATTTGCTGCAGCCAGGTGAGCGTTGTATTGACTACCAAATTACTGTTGTTGGCAATAACAGCTTTCGTGAAAATCAAGAATGGGGTTGTTCTACTGAGCCTTATACGACTTTTACTGCTAATGGATATCCCCCTGGCGAATACGAAATTGAGCTCTTCAATACTTATGATAGCAGCGAGACGGGAATCGAGTATTTTACGGCGAGCCCGGTCACAGCTATTGTTACTGGTACTGATGGCGCAAAGAAGATAACAAGGCTCTCGGTGACTCCTGATGCAATTTTCATAGAATTGGCTGACTTTTCCGATTCCAGTGGTCTTAACTGTGATTCAAAAACAACATTTGTAACTTATAGTTCCGAAGATAGCTATCAGGCCAAAGCAAGCCTTCTAATATCAGCATATTTGTCGGGAGCCCCGATTGAGATCGACTATAAAAAGTGCATAGGGAATTATACCTCTATATATGCAGTTACGATGAGGGAATAGCGCAAACCTGGCAATCCCTCTTGAAATGCCGTGGTACGCTGTGACGCAGGTAAGAATTTTTCATTTTGCATGCGCAGGCTTCAATTAAAGAAAGAACGCATAATAAATTCAGCTGCGGGCGGTACAGCGGCGGCTAATTAACATGGAATTGTCATGAAAGTTAGGCTTCTCCTTATTTCTCTCCTTGTGTTGGTTTCGAGCCCGGTCATAGGTCAGGGCTTCGATGATAACTACGAAGTGCGCCAAGGTGATATCAATGGAGACGGGTTAATAGATCTATATGTCCGTCAGAAGCCGCAAATAGTGATACTGCAGGGAGCAATTACCCCGTCGGTTATACTTCCTGCTCCGGTCCAGGATTTTATCTTACAGCAGACGTCAGGTCAGTTTTTGTTGCTTAAGGACTTGTCACCCTCCCAAAAGGCAGCGGCGCGGCAATGGCAGCAGGCCGGGATTCAGATAACTATCGATGATTTGAATTTCGATGGATTCGCGGATCTCCTTTTGCAAGGGGTGAGCGATGTGGTGATTGGGGCTGCTGACCAGGTAGTGTATTCGCCTAATGTTGATGGTGGGAGGCCGAGACTGGACATAGTGGATGTGCCTATCCAGCCCCACCAGCAAACCGCGCCAGCCAATACGTCAGAGGAAGTACGGGCCTCGGACCGTGTGGGCGTAGTGGGAGGAGAATTCCGGGTCAGCGAATCTGGCTCCGCCAGTTACAGCATCCCGATCATCACAGGTCCGGCTTCCGGCGGCGCCATCCCCTCCATTTCCCTCAATTACAGCAGCCAAAGCGGCAACGGCCCGCTGGGCATGGGCTGGAATATTGGCGGCTTGTCCGCGATCAGCGCCTGCCGCCGTACAAGGGAGGAGGATGGTGTCAACGGCAGCGCCTTCGACCGTTACTGTCTCGATGGCCAGCGCCTGGTGCTGGTCAGTGGCAGTGAGGGTGCAATCGGTGCCGAGTACCGCACCAGCATGGATTCCTTCACCCGTGTCAAACTGGTCTCCACCAGCGTAGGCTCCAATAAAGGCTTTACTGTCTACCGCAAAGACGGCTCTATCTCCTATTACGGTTTCAATGAGGATTCCTATGAAACCAACGTCTGGTACCTGGACGAACAGGTGGACAGTGTTGGCAACCGCATCGAATACGACTACCTCAAGGACACCGCCGTCGGCGAACATTTGATTGACAAGGTGCGCTACTCCGGCAACGAGATCGAGTTCGATTACGATACCAACCGCAGCGACAAGCGCTACGGCTACGCCTTCGGTGACAAGAAAGCCACTACCCGCCGTCTCATTTTGGTGACCTCCAGAGCTGGCGGCGAGGAACTGCGCCGCTATGTGCCGGATTATGAAACCTCCGGTACCGGCATGCTGCGCATGCGCGGCATCGAGGCGTGTGTGGGCACCAACTGCCGTCCGGCTACTGAGTTCGCCTATGCGGAACGTCCGGGACGGGGCCATTATGAGAAGAGCTTCGACTCGGAGTCGGGGCTCTCCAGCCACCTGAGGGACGTCAAGGTGGGTGATGTCAATGGCGACGGCCGCCAGGACCTGGTGTATGTGCGCGAAAGGAGCAGTGACAACCATTACCATTTCAAGGTGGCTTTCGGTACCGCCGACGGCGGTTTCACCCTGCCGTCAACCTATATCAGAGCTAGAACCGAGGTGCGCAAGGAATGGCACTTGGTGGACTACAACGACGACGGCAAGGCCGACCTGCTGCACGCGCCCGCTGAAGGTAGCGGCTATTGGCGGGTAAACCTGTCCAATGGCAACTTCTTCGCCGAGCACGATACCGCCGGCGATGTGGCGACGTCCATCCCCTATGTCTCCGGCCAGCGCGGCAGCATGTACGACTTCAATTCGGACGGCCTGCCGGACTACCTCAAGCAACATTCCAACGACGTGATCGCCAGCGGCAGTGATACGCTCAAGGCCAAGGTGCGCCTGCTCAGGCGCAAGGCGGGTGGTGGCCTGGAGTTCGAATCCAGCGATATGCAGCTCACCCTGAACCTTCCTGCCTGGGCCAGCCCGGCCCCCGAGTACACAGGGAAGAGTGTCTCGGTCAAGCTGCGGGACAACGATCTGGTGGCGGACCTCAACGGTGACGGCATGGCCGACATGACGGCCATCGCCAAGATTACCTGGATCTGCGACGAACCGTTTCCGGAATATGACTGCCCCAATGAGCAGGAAACCATAACGAAGAAATATTTTGTGGTGCTATTGTCTGACAGTGCCACCAGCTACAACACAGTGTTCCACACCAGTATCGCTATTGACGACCGCGAGTTCGAACAGTTCCTGCAAGACCTGAACGGAGACGGCCTGCCGGATCTGTTGTACCGCGATCGCTCGAGCATCGGCACCGCTTGGAAAATCCGCCACTACACCGGCACCGGCTTCGTCAGTGCGGGCCACATCTCCCTGCCCAGCGATGCCGATAGCTCGAAACTCCAGTTCATCGACTACGACGGTGACGGTCTGGTGGATATTCTCTTCAGTCACGGTGATGTGTTGCACGTCCGGCGCAACACTGGAAGCGGCTTCGCCACCGCGTTCTACGCCCACCTCGTCTGGAACACCGACGACAGTCACGTCCAACTGGCCGCGGACGTGGACGGCGACGGCCGCCCGGACCTGGTGGACAGCTACAGCGGTAGCGGCGCCAACAAACACGTGCGCGTCTACCGCCCCTGGCATGACAACAAACCGGTCGACGTGCTCACCGCGGTCACCAACGGCTTCGGTGTCAAAACCCAGATCGAATACGCGCGCCTGAACGATGCCGACAGCAATATCTACACCCGCAAAACCGGCTCCTCTGCGCTCAGCTACGGCAAGGGCTCTCCGGTGTTCGACCTCTACTCACCCATGTACGTGGTGAAAAAGGTCATCTCCGACGCCCCCGCCGCCAACGACGACGGCAACACCGTCGAGGCCCAGTACCATTACACCGGCGCGCGCATGCAATCCGGCGGCCGCGGTTTCCTCGGCTTCGAGAAGATCACCACCTACGACCCGCAAAACCAGGTCAAGACCACCACCAGCTACCGCCAGGACTATCCCTATATCGGTATGCCGGTGGAAACCGCCAAGGTGATCGAACCCAATGCGGCCAATATTCATATTCCGGCCGCCTGTTCTGGCACGGGGCTCACACTGATCAGTTGCTCCACCAATACCCCGGCGTTTGTGGAGCCGATCACCGGCAAGACCAAGCTGTCCTATATCAGCAAAGCCGTCGACAAGTCCTACGATATCGACGGCACCTATCTGGGCCGGGTGGAAACCCGGACTATCTACGATCCTGACTACCCCGACGATATCAAGTACGGCAATGTCTCCAAGGTCATCGTGGAAAACTTCGACGCGGCCGGTACCAAGGTGCAGAACAAAACCACCACCAACACCTATAGCAATGTGGTGGACAACACTCGCTGGCACCTGGCGCGGCTGACAAGGAGCACCGTCACCACCCAGCGTTATGGCAGCTTGGCATCCGCCGCCATCTCCCGCGTGGCCGACTTCGATTACGACCCGGTCACCGGCTTGCTCACCGACGAATGGGTGGAAAAAGACACCGGCTTCGAGCTGCACACTCACTATGAGCACGACAGCTTCGGCAACCGCACCGAGACCACGGTGACGGACAGCCAGGGCAACAGCCGCACCTCCAAGACCATCTACGACAGCCTCGGCCGATACCCGACCAGCGAAGTGAACGCGCTCGAGCAGACTACCGGGCAGGTCATTGAGCGCGATGCCTTTGGCCAGCCCCTTGTTAGCCTGGACCAGGACGGTGTTACCACTACCCGTGCCACCTCCGAGTTTGGCGAAGGCTATTTCGAACACCATGAGACCGGTCGCCACAGCACCACCCTCAAGGCCCTGTGCAGTGACACCGGCGGCTGCCCCACCGTGGCTGGTGTGCCCGCATACTTCACAGTCACCACCAAGGGGATAGACCAGACTCAAACCATCGTCTACCACGACCGTCTGGGGCGCGAGATCCGCAAGCAGACCCAGGACTTCCACGGCGATCCGGTGTACGTGGATACCCAGTACGACGAGCAGTCGCGGGTGTTCAAGGTCAGTGAGCCCTACACACCGGCCCAGAGCCCGCGCTGGATCGCCTACAGCTACGACAAGCTCGGCCGTACCACCCTGGTCAATGCGCCCGCGGGCCAGTGCGACGTCAGCACCGCGTACAGCGGACTCACCGAGACCGTAACCAGCTGTGGTCAGAGCAAGACCACCGTCAAGAACGCCCTCGGCGAAGTCCGCGAGATCACGGACAATATTGGCGGCAAGTTGCAATACAGCTACTACGCCGACGGCCAGCTCAAGAACGTCAAGGTGCTCGACAGCACTGGAATGCAGACTTCGCTCACTACCATCGAGTACGACGAACTCGGCCGCAAGGAGAAGTTGATCGATCCCGATAAGGGCTCCTGGACCTACGGCTATACCGGTTTCGGCGAACTGAAATGGCAGCGGGACGCCAAGGGCCAGGGCACCGTCATGGGTTATGACAAGCTCGGCAGAATGGTCTCCCGCGCCGACTACACTGACTTCGACAGCCAGACTCAGAGCGGCACCCTCAAAAACTTCAGCCGCTGGTACTTCGACCAGGATCCGATCTGCAACGCGCAGAATCGCTTCGACGGCAAACTGCTCGCCGTCGCCCAGGCGTCGGCAGTGATCAACGCCGGCTGCAGCCCGAACCTGGAGGACATCGACTACCTCAAACTGTTCAAGCACGACCGCTACGGCCGCCTGGGCAAAACCGTTACTGCCATCGGCACGCTCGTGGAGAGCGAAGGCGACTTCTACGAAAAGGTCACCTACGACAAATACAGCCGTGCGCATAAAACCTACGACGCCGCCAACCAGCAAGTGGCCCAGGGCGGCAACTACCTGTACGGCGTAGAGACCGCCTACAACGCCTACGGCTACAAACAGGCCGTCAAGAACCTGGAAACCGGCAGCGCCTACTACACAGTCCAGGACATGACCATCCGCGGCCAGGTCAAGGAGATCGAGCTCGGCAACGGTCTCACCACCACCTACGTGTACGACAGCCAGAGTCACAGGCTCACCGACATCCTCACCGACATCATCCCCGGCGTCGGCCAGGTACAGAACCTGCACTACGACTGGACTACCATCGGCAACCTCATGTCGAAAACCGACTCGAGCGGCGACGGCAGCTACCAGAAGAACCTGCAGGAGAGCTACGAGTACGACGGTCTCAACCGCCTCAGGTACGCCCGGCTGTACCAGGCCGGCAGCCTCACCAGCACCCAAGAGGTCAGCTATTACGATAATGGCAACATCAAAACCAAAACCGGCGTCGGCACCTACACCTACGACAGCAGCCGCCCGCACGCGGTCACCGACACCACCACCGGCAATGTCAGCTACGAGTACGACCTGAACGGCAACCTGGTCAGTGATTCCAACGGCCGGAACCTTACCTACGCCGTGTTCGACAAGCCCACCGAGATCAGCAAAGGCAGTCACACCACCCGCTTCCAGTACGACCCGGACAGAAACCGATACAAGCGCGTGGACGACAACGGCAGCGGCACCGTCACCACCCTGCAGATCGGCAGCGTAGAGAAAGTCACCGAGCGCAGTAGCGGTGGCGCCTTCATCAAAGCCTACTACCGCAGAAGCATCGCCGGCGTCGTGGTCGAAAAGATGGACCTGGACCAGAGTGACAGCGTCACTGCCAGGAACACCCAATACCTGCTCAAGGACCTGCAGGGCAGTCTGGACGTCATCACCACCGCCACAGGCCAGGTGGCACAAGAAAACGGCGTGAAACAGGTGTTCAGCTTCGACGCTTGGGGCAAGCGCAGGCAGCCCTTCACCTGGGCCCAGCTCACCACCCCCGAGAACATCGTCAGCTCCCTCAAGGTGGGTACCTTCAACCATCTCAGGACCAACCGCGGCTACACCGGTCACGAGATGCTGGACGAGACTGGGCTGATCCATATGAATGGGCGGGTGTATGATCTGACTCTGGCGAGGTTCGTCAGCGCAGACCCTGTCATCGACGGGGTGACCTCAACGCAGGGTTTCAACCGTTATGCGTATGTGCATAACAACCCACTAGCTTACTCAGACCCGAGTGGCTACAGTCGGTGGAATTTCTATCGGGACAGGTTTGTAAACGACCGGAAAATTCACCAGGAGATGGCGAAAAACCCGATACTGAATGCGGCGGCGCAAATAGCGCTCTGTTATTTCTCCGGACCGGGCTGTCCGTATGCTCTGGCAGCCTACAATGCCAACCAGACTTACCAGCTCACGGGGAATATTGGGCGCTCGATTGGCAGTGGATTGCTGGCATTTGCTTCGGCAAGTGCATTCCAGCAAATAGGGAAGGCCTGGCAAAATGCGGCCGCTGGTGGTGCGCCCGGAACGTCCCTCGAAGCTGCGTCAGGTATGTGGCAGATGGGCGAAAACCTGTGGCTGTCTACCGGAAATGCGGCCACTATGGTCTTCCAGCATGCGATGGTCGGGGGAATATCTGCCAAGCTTGGAGGTGGGAAGTTTGCCCACGGTTTTGTAAGTGCAGCTATTGGCAAGGCGGTCACGCCCGCCGCACTGGGTGCAGGTGATGCCGGAATTATTGTGGAAATGGTAGCAGGCGGTAGTGCTTCTGTGGCGACTGGCGGCAAGTTTGCAAATGGGGCGGCTACGGCGGCTTTTGCTTATTTGTTGAATGCCACAGGGAGGCATAATGCACAAAAGAGACCGAATAAATTTATCGCTGCGTTTGATGGGGCTGGCGGTAATTTTGAAGGTGGGGGCAATCCGCATTTTGTTCGTTACGTAGATAGTTTAGGCGAGGGAGTAAGCCGGTACGATAGTGGTGTAGGTAAATTTCCAGTATCTGGTGCAGTTGATGATGCATTGCAATATCTAGCTGATAATCCTGATGGTGTAATTCTAGCCGCTGGCTATAGTGCTGGTGGTGCTGATGCAATTAAATTTGTTAAAGCCCTTTCTGCTGAAGGTTTTTCGGTGCGAACACTAGTTACTTTTGATCCTCGCTCTGGCAATCGACTCTTTGGAGCTAGTAGCTATACGATTCCAGACAATGTGAGAGCATTTAATTTTTATCAAAGGGGTGGATTTAGTCTTGGCCCAAATACTTTTAAAGGGGCTGCTTTGAATGGTGCAATGGCCACAAATGTGAATCTAACTGGTGTTGCGAATCACGTTGATATTGTGGAACAAGTTAGACGAAATTACGGCCAATGGTAATTTGTAGGAAAGCTTGTATGAAAAACATTTTTTATTTTTTGTTAGGTTTAATGCTACTTGATAGCCAGCTTTCATTAGCTGCTGGTAAGATATTCTCAGACTGTAGGTTCGAAGAGTCATCTTTAGAGATATTTGGCTTGGCTGCATATGGTTATGCAGATTTAAAAGAGCAGGCCGTCAAGGAAGGAAAAGAGTTTTCTGGGTGGTATCTCTTTCGTTGGAAAAATAAAGGTGGCGCAGACTCTTTAGTTACTCAAAGATTGGCAGTGGACTCTACAGGTAGTGCGTTTAACCCCGCGTATGAGCTTTTAAAGAACAAGACCAAAGAAACCCATGCTTACGCTTTGGTGTGGGAGGACCGTTCTCAAGGGACAAAATACGGTAAATCAGCTACAACTCTGCGAATTAACGCAGGGTTTTATAAAGGTTCAGGTTACGATGTATTTCTTGATGCAAAAAACATCAATGTGGAAGGTGTTGAAGTTGGATGTGGAGTAAATTTACTGTCACTGAATTAAGAAAATTTTAGACCGCTTTTACTGATATGCAGTGACGGGGTCAGGTCGCAAACAGAAAAACAGAAAAACAGGACAGCCATAAATTGGAAAATTGATCAAAAATTTCCGCTGATCCAATCGCAGGGTATCGAGAGTTGGGTGTCTGGATGACTTGAGCCGACAGGTCGTGTACATCAGTGCCAAAAGACGTTTTTTAAATACGGCAGGCTCTCGCAGCAAGCCTGCGAAGGTGTTCTTTAGAGAAGATACAAAAGGTCAGGAAGTTGCAGGAGGCGAGAAATAACGATCACAGTCGTGGATACCCTGCGCCCAGCGCTTGCCGAGTCGCTCACAGACGCCGCGCACGGAAAAGCCGAAAAACAGGACAGCCATAAATTGGAAAATTGATCAAAAATTTCCGCTGATCCAATCGCAGGGTATCGAGAGTTGGGTGTCTGGATGACTTGAGCCGACAGGTCGTGTACAGCAGTGCTAAAAGACGTTTTTTAAATACGGCAGGCTCTCGCAGCAAGCCTGCGAAGGTGTTCTTTAGAGAAGATACAAAAGGTCAGGAAGTTGCAGGAGGTGAGAAATAACGCTCACAGTCGTGGATACCCTGCGCCCAGCGCTTGCCGAGTCGCTCACAGACACCGCGCACGGAATGAGCGGCGCCCACCAGGGACTTGAAACGGCTTTCGAAGTGTTGGTCAAAAACAGGACAGCCATAAATTGGAAAATTGATCAAAAATTTCCGCTGATCCAGTCGCAGGGTATCGAGACTTGGGCGTCTGGATGACTTGAGCCGGCAGGTTGTGTACAGCAGTGCCAAAAGACGTTTTTTAAATACGGCAGGCTCTCGCAGCAAGCCTGCGAAGGTGTTCTTTAAAGAAGATACAAAAGGTCAGGAAGTTGCAGGTGGTGAGAAATAACGCTCACAGTCGTGGATGCCCTGCGCCCAGCGCTTGCCGAGTTGCTCACAGGCACCGCGCACGGAATGAGCGGCGCCCACCAGGGACTTGAAACGGCTCTCGAAGTGTTTGTTCAGATAGAGCCAGTGCCGGGGATCTATCTGCAGCCGTTCCAGGATCGGTGGTAGCTGTTCGGCGATGGCCCCGCGCTTGTCCTCGCGTAGACAGCGTCCACTCCAGTCCACCAACTCCAGGTAGTCCTGTAACCGAAAGGGTAGCCCAGCCGGCATGGTCTCTCTGGGATTGCCGGCGAAGGGAAACAGGGGTTCCGGCTGCCGCCCAGTTTTCGCTGCTGTGATACGCCGTTTGACAGAAGTGTGCTCCGATGTCTCGGGCGTTTTAGCCATCTTTGCGCGAATGGGGTTGAGATCCACATAGGCCAGGCAGGTCGCCAGCGCCCGCTCGTCCAGCAGGGCCTGGGATTTGAAGCGGCCCTCCCAGAAGCGGCCGGTACAGCCGTCCTCCCGGTTGGCCTCGCGGGCGATGGACTCGTTCAGCATGCGCATAAACCAGCTGATATCCATCAGCCGTACCCGCCACACCTCTGCCACCTCAGCAAGCCGGGACAGCTCCGCGGCATCGAGGCGTTCGCCGCGGACGAAGCGCCGGGAGAGCGGGGAGCCCTGGCACAGCTGGTGCCAGCGTTCTACCACTTCACCCAGCTCCCAGCCGGCCGCTTGCGCCGCATCCACGTGCAGCACCACATGGTAGTGGTTGCTCATCACCGCATAGGCGCAGATATCTAGCGCGAACACCTCCGCCAGCTCCAGCAGCCGGTCCTCTATCCATTGGCGCCGGTGCTCGAAGCATTGCCCGGTACGCTCGTCCCGCCCGCACAAGAAGGCGCGGCGCACGCAACGGGAGACGCAATGGTAATAGGGTGTGGCTTCAAGCGAGATGAGCGTTTTGCGCGGGAGCCCCATGGTTGTTATCCGTACAGGTGGATGGATAACCAGCATTTTGCGTCAATTCACATGAGTTGCAATAGAAGCGGCGCTGAATGCTTTTTGTTTGGTCGGTGTCGTGGGTGTCCAAGAAATAATCAGGTGTTCAAGAAATATCAGAGGTGGGTGTCCAAGAAATATCAGTATTAGACACCGACCCCATTGATCCCGCGACCCCATTGATCCACGACCCCATTGATCCACCCTTGCGGCAGGTATTCCAGGTGCTCCAGCACAAAGGCGGCGATCAGTTCCCCGGTATAGGTGTTCGCGTTCGCCGAAATACGTAAGGGGCTTTCAATAACGCATTCAGGGAAAGTGCCAATGCTTTAACTTCCAGTGCCTGCCAATCGTCCAGTATCGCTAGTTCTATCCCTGAAAAAAGCCGGGATGCCTTGATACGCGTAGCGGTTTGACGTTGTTCGACAAGCCGCACAATGGCCTGTTCGCTAATTGGCCTATCTTTTGACTGACACTGATCAAACCAATCCGACATCACCTCGGCAATGGGCATCGACTCGGCGATGATGAAGTCGCACAGCTCCGTGGATAACAGCCTGGCGTTTTCGATTACTCTGCGCATAGCTATTAACAGCTCGTCTATTTCGGCCATCTCTCCCTCCTTGTTTCACTTACCATAGCAATGGAGCTATCCGCACCTCTGCGGTTTTTCCCAGTATTACTAAGGGCCTTCAATAGCAATATTGATGGTCATTTCTATTGTTTTAACTCAAAATTAGAGATCTAATTTCTAATTATAGAGAATATTTGAATTTTAATCTCATTGTCAAGTTTGGCATATGAATTTTAAATGCGAATATGACAATGAGCTTAAAAGACAGTATTGGTCTGCGGGTGAAAACGGCGCGGAAAGCGAAGAGGCTTTCCCAGGTTGAACTTGCCGAACAAATAGGGCGGACGATGGAGACCATCTCCAGTACCGAACGTGGAATAACGGCGCCGACCATTGAAACGTTAGAGCGGTTAAGCAAAGCGCTGGATGTGCCGATGGTCGAATTTTTCGAGGGCTACGACCGTGGCGGAGCAAACAGAAAGCGCCTGGAATTAGAGCTGGAGATTAAGGACTTGCTCGCCAAGCTTTCGATTCGAGATCTTAAAATTGCAAAGCAACAGTTGTTGGCTTTGGGTAGCCGAAACGGTTGATACAGTCTTTGAAGCGTACACAATAGGAAGCCTCGTAGATTCGCGCTGTTGATGGGCACACTTCGCTTTGCCCCTCCTACGAAAATACTGTTTCCAGATTTAGGTCAGCACCATTCGGGTCCGGGATGGGAAAGGTGGAACAGGGCCGTGCTCACTGGCGAGAAGTAGGAGGCGAGAAGTAGGACACCCACAAATCGTCCCCACAAATGGGTGTCCAAGAAATGTCCCTCAAGAAATGTCCCTGGTGGGTGTCCAAGAAATGTCCCCCTGGGGCGCCAGACGCAGGCCGGATAATTGGCAGAAGCTGTCGCAGCAGGAGCAGATCGACCAATTTAGCGTTTTCGGGAACCCTGCAACCACCAGAGGCTTCACAGGTCATGAGCATCTGGACGAATCCAGCCTGATTCATATGAATGGGCGTATGTACGATCCCGACCTAGCAAGGTTTGTTCAGGCTGATCCGATTGTTCATAATCGCTTTAATATGCAGCACCTGAATCGTTATTCCTATGTGTGGAATAACCCGTTGAATACCACAGACCCGAGTGGGTATGATGGGTCGAATTGTTCGGGGGAGCCGGAAGAGCGCTACTGTCAGGATGACGAGGACGAGCCTATCGAGGAGGTTGAAGTTACCGCTGATCCTGATGATTACGATGATCCCAACGATTATTACGATAGATTTGTAGATTCTATGGTTGATAACTCGGTATTATTTGAGTCCATTGATGACAATATTTGGAGTAATGTTGATGGATTGTCTAATAATAGTTTAAGTAATGCGGTTAATACAGGCGGTTCTGATGCTGCTGCGACGGCTACTGGGCAAGTGAACTTCAATATACCAGGAAAGCCGTTTCAATTACTTGAATGCAACAAAGATGTTTGTGCTTCGCGATCGTTTAAATATAATAGCAGGGAACAAATTGCGAGGATGATGTCTGAGGCCAATATGTATAAATCCATCAGGGGCGCTGCAATAGGTATGTTGGGAGCTGGATTCGGTGGCGTTAGCGGTGCGGCTCTATCTGCAACAATGGGATTAAATGCACACTTTGTAGATTCTCAGGTCAGGTATGTGCCGCAAGTTGGAGATACAGTTATTCATGAAATTAGGGCCGACCTTGTCCCCGTTTTGGAATCTGATTCCGGTATAGGGAATGTCATAATAATTGAAACGATTATTGACTCGGACAATATCATAATTGATCGGGGTGAATATTCTGCAGGAGCTGGACTATGAGCCGCAGGTTTGGTTTTTTTTTAAAAAAAATATTAGTTAGCTGGGTTTTTAGAAGTGGCATTTGTGGCTTGATCATATATTCTATCTATTTTTATAAACAAGATTTGGGACCCTATGATAGGGTTCCGTATGTTTTTTTATTTTTGTGGATCATGGTTGCGATTGTATTAAGCATCTGGAAGGCAAGTAAACAGCAGGATAACAAAAACAACCAACAACAGTGACGAGGCAAGTGACGGGGTCAGGCCTTACATTTGACATGCAAGTGACGGGGTCAGGCCTTACATTTGACATGCAAGATGCAAGATGGTGACGGGGTCAGGCCTTACATTTGACATGCAAGATGCAAGATGCAAGATGCAAGATGCAAGATGCAATGAGATGACGGGGTCAGGCCTTACATGAGATGACGGGGTCACAGGATGCAGGATGACGGGGTCAGGCCTTGCAGGATGACGGGGTCAGGCCTTACATTTGACATCCAGGATTCGTGATCTAGGCTTACGGAGGAGAGAGGAGTCCAAGGAGTGACAATGTATGGCGAGGCCATTGCGGATAGAGTTTGCCGGCGCTTTGTACCATGTGACGGCGCGTGGGAATGCGCGGCAGGATATTTACCTGGAGGACGCGGATAAAGTCGGCTTCCTGGAATTGGTAGGCAAGGCCTGTGAGCGATACGATTGGTTGTGTCACGCCTACTGTTTGATGTCCAACCACTACCATCTGTTGTTGGAAACCGGAACGCCGAGTTTGTCCAAGGGTATGAAGTACCTCAACGGCACTTATACTCAGCAGTTCAATCGCCGGCACAAGCGGGTAGGGCATGTATTTCAGGGGCGTTTCAAGGCGATTCTGGTGGAGGCTGAGAGCTATCTACTGGAACTTGCACGGTACATCGTTCTGAATCCTGTGCGTGCGCGCATGGTGCGTGCAGCCAAGGACTGGCCCTGGAGCAGCTACCGGGCGACGGCGGGCCTGGCGCAGCCACATCCGGTGCTGACTACGGATTGTGTATTGGGGAATTTCGGGGCTCGTCGTGGCAGGGCGCAGAAAGGGTATCGGCAGTTCGTTCAGGAAGGCCGTGGACAGCCAGGCCCCTGGGAATCGCTCAAGAATCAGATCTACCTGGGTTCGGATGAATTCGTAGAAGATATGCAATGCAGGATGAATCCAGAGCAGTCTTTACAGGATATTCCAAAGCCTCAGAAGCGGAGTCCACCAAGGCCGTTGGCGCATTATCGGGAAAGATATCCGGAGCGAAATGAAGCTATGGCGAAGGCCTATCTCAGCGGGCATTACACTTTGGCGCAGGTGGGGGCTGAGTTTGGTGTGAGCTATGCAACGGTTAGCAGAGCGGTGAAGTCATTCGAGGACGGTTCAGCGGAAAGTTATGTAGAATGTAAGACCTGACCCGAATGGCGCTGACTTAAGCGCAAGTGTTTGAATTTGCGGAACATTTTTACGCAGCCGTCGCCATTCTCTGCTTTTTGGGGTGTCCATGTCTCCTAACGAGTTCCCGTGCCTTATCGCGTGATTTCGTCAATAGC
>NZ_JBOFOC010000039.1:0-24975 GCF_051659245.1 Microbulbifer sp. | reverse complement strand
TGTGCTACGAAGTGAGATCGATCGCGGCCATGGGCCGCTCCTACAGGTGAGTCGGGTTTGTTAAATAAAATCTAATAAATATTAAAAAGTTTAAACTGTTTTTAACAGTCAGGCCAAGGCATGATTGCCCGAACAGTACAGTCGCCAATAATGTGCGACCCTTGAGAGACGAACGGACAAGGTCAGCCGAGATGAGCAACAATTCCCAGCCCCTGTGGCAGCCCACGCCGGAAGCCATCGCCGCCACCCAGATGGACCAGTTCCGCCACCGGGTAAACGAGCGCTACCAGCTCCAATTGGCGGACTATGCCGCGCTCTACCAATGGTCCGTGGACCGACGCGAGGACTTCTGGAACACCCTGTGGGACTTCGCCGGGGTGATCGCCAGCGAGCGCGGCGAACAGTCCCTGGGCAGTGATGAAATGCCCGGCGCCCAGTGGTTCCCGGAGGCGCGGCTGAACTTCGCCGAGAACCTGCTGCGCTACCGGGACGACGGGATCGCCCTGGTGGAGCGGCTGGAAAACGGCAGCCGCCGGCAGCTGAGCTACGCGGATCTCTATGCAAAAGTGGAGCAACTGGCTGCCGCCCTGCGCGACCAGGGGGTTGGGCTGGGTGACCGGGTGGCGGGCTTTATGCCCAATGTGATCGACACCGTGGTGGCCATGCTGGCCACCACCAGCATCGGCGCCGTCTGGACCTCCTGCTCGCCGGACTTCGGCATCAATGGCGTGCTGGACCGCTTCGGTCAGGTGGAGCCCCGGGTGCTGTTTGCCTGTGAGGGTTACTTTTACAACGGCAAGACCATCGACTCGCTGCCGCGCCTGCGGGAAGTGGTTGCGCGCATCGAATCCATAGAAAAACTGGTCGTCGTTCCCGTGGCGCGCAACCACAAAGAAACGGCAGCTGCGATCGAGTCCCTGGACCGGGCGGTGACCTTGGAAGACTTCGTCGGTGCTGCGCCCGAACGGCCACTCACCTTCGTGCAGACCGAGTTCAATCACCCCCTCTATATCATGTACTCCTCCGGCACCACCGGGGTGCCCAAGTGCATAGTCCACGGCGCCGGTGGCACATTGCTGCAGCACTTGAAGGAGCACCGGCTGCACTGCGACCTGAAGCGCGACGACGCGCTGTTCTATTTCACAACCTGCGGCTGGATGATGTGGAACTGGCTGGTGAGCGGCCTCGCCTGCGGCGCCACCCTGGTGCTGTTCGACGGTTCGCCCTTCTATCCCGCGGCGGAGGGCCTGTGGGACATGGCGGACGAGGAGGGCATCAGCGTGTTCGGCACCAGCGCCAAATATATCGCCGCCCTGGAAAAATCCGGGCGCAAACCCCGCGAGAGCCACAAGCTGGAAAAACTGCGCGCGCTGCTCTCCACCGGTTCACCCCTGGCCCACGAGGGCTTCCGCTATGTGTATCGGGATATCAAGGCGGATCTGTGCCTGTCGTCCATTTCCGGCGGCACCGACATCATCTCCTGCTTCGCGCTGGGCAACCCGGTGCTGCCGGTGTACGCCGGCGAGCTGCAGTGCCGTGGCCTCGGCATGGCGGTGGAAGTCTGGAACGAGGAGGGAAAAGCGGTGATCGGGGAAAAGGGCGAACTGGTGTGCACCAAATCCTTCCCCTCCATGCCCACCGGCTTCTGGAACGACCCGGATGGCGCCAAGTACCGCGGTGCCTACTTCGAGAACTGGCCCGGAATCTGGGCCCACGGCGACTACGCGGAGATCACCGCACACGGTGGGGTGATTATCTACGGCCGCTCCGACGCGGTGCTCAACCCCGGCGGCGTGCGCATCGGCACCGCGGAGATCTACCGCCAGGTGGAAAAGGTGGAGGAGGTGCTGGAGAGCATCTGCATTGGCCAGGAATGGCGCGGCGACGTGCGCGTGGTGCTGTTTGTGGTACTGCGCGAGGGCATCGAACTCGACGGCGAACTGATACAGAAAATCCGCAGAACCATCCGCGCCAACACCACCCCCCGCCATGTACCCGCCAAGGTGATTCAGGTGGCGGATATCCCCCGCACCATCAGCGGCAAGATCGTGGAACTGGCCGTGCGCAATGTGGTGCACGGCAAACCGGTGAAAAATGTGGAGGCGCTGGCCAATCCGGGGGCGCTGAAGCTCTACGAGAACCTGCCCGAGCTGGCTGCGGAGTGACCCGTAGGGGAGCCTTGTGTTCGTCGCTTGCCAAGCGGAGGCACTAGGTCGGGGAACTCTGTAGCCAATTTCTTGGCGGCCCTGCTACCGGTGGCTTTTTGCGGGACACGCCGTGAATACATCCCTGTAGGCTTGTCGGCGAGGTCCCTCTCGCCAACAGTCCCGCAAAAAGCCACCGGCATCAGGTCCTTCGCATCGATATCGTCGCTTGATTGACCTTTATTTGGGCGAGCACAAGGTTCGCTCCTACGATGGACTTTCGTCGTTCCGGCGCAGGCCGGAACCCAGGTGCCACCAGCCTGGATACCGGCCTGCGCCGGTATGACGAGTCAATGAGAGCTTGATTTGACGCAGAGTATTACAGTTCCGACCGACATCAACCACTCGCCACCAACCACCCAAATACGCTACCCTAACGCGCAATACCAATCCCGAAATCCTCACGGATGAATGCCTATGGTTACCTATCTCTACTGGGCGGCGGTGATCGCCCTCGTCATTCTCGCCCTCTTCGCCGGTAGCCGCCTGGGCCACCTGGGCAAAGGCGCCATTGTCGCCGGCATTATTTTCCTGGCCGGCTGGCTCGCCTACTACTTCCACTACCAGCAGGTGTTCGTGAAGCGCTTTGGCGGCGTTATGCATATCAAGGTGCCGAATGGACAGCGCCATATCGGCTCTACTTGGAAGGAGGACAATCTGTGGATCGAGAATTTCGATCCCAAGACCAACGAGTGCATCTTTTCCGAATACTCCAAGGGCAACCTGCTCGAAGGACGCGTCATTATCCGCAACTGCAACCCGCTGATGGAACAGGCTGCCCCCCGGCCTTGACGGAAGAACTGGCGTAACTACTCGCCCCCAGGACTCGGGAACAGAATGCCGGAGCTTGATGCGGAGGCCCTGAATCGGGAGCCGTCAGAGAAAAGCGCCTGCGGCTGATAAACAGACCGATGAGGCTGTTGAACGAACGGCTCCCGATAGCAGGGCCGCCACACGGGGAGTAGTTACGAACTGGCGAAATATACCTACCGACAGAAGTATCGGAACAACAGGCGAATCCATTGCGAGTTTTAATTGGTATTCTGTTGGCGGGGTTATTGGTGATACCGCTGCAGCCGGCGCTGGCCATTCCGTTCTTCGACCGTCTGCCCGGATTTGAGATACGCGTCCAGGGCAACGAAGCCCTGAGGGAATGGCTGCGCGAGGAACTGAAAAAACTGCGCAAGGGCAGCAGCCAGCTCAAAGCCTACGAAGACCCCCATGACGTGGCCCGCTACGAGCGCGGCTCCCTGGAAAAGTTGCTGCGCTCCCGGGGCTATTACGCCGCCCGCGTGCGCCAGTCGGTGAGCGGCGGCAAGATCCTCTACCAGGTCAACCCCGGCCCCCAATACCGTATCAAGAGTCTCACCATCGAGATGCCGGAACGCCTGCGCCGCGGTTTTGGCGGTGTGCCCCTGCGCGAGGGCGATCCGCTGGAAGCGAAGAAGGTGCTCAAGGGTGTGGAGACGATCGAGAAGTATCTGGGTGAGAACGCCTGCCTGCTGGATATCGATGTCAGTTACCGGGCCGCGGTGATCCACAGCGAGGCCGCCGCCCGCCTGGAATATATTGTCGCGCCGAGCCCGGAGGTGGTGGTGGGCGAGGTGAGGATCGAAGGGCTCACCTCGGTGGAGCCGGATTTCCTGCGCAAGAAACTGCAGATCCACAGTGGCGACTGCTTCAGCCGCAGCAAGATCGATGCCGCGCGCCTGCGCCTGCTGCGCACCAACCTGATCGCCAGCGCCAACAGCGAGGTGTCCAGTCCCCGCGGCGGCCGGGTGGATATCACCTTTGTGCTGAAGGAGCGCAGCCATCGCACTGTGAAACTGGGGGTGGGCTATACCTCCAGCGAGGGCGCCGGCGTCTCCGCCGGCTGGGAGCACCGCAATGTATTGCACCGCGGGGAAAAAATCGAAGTGGGGAGCAAGCTCAATCCTGTGCAGCAGACCCTGAAAGGCCAGCTGCTGGTGCCCCGCTTCCTGCGCGACGACCAAAACTTTTCCGCCAAGACGGAATTCTCCAACGAGGAGAGGGAATCCTACAGCGCCGAATCCCTGACCGTAGGAGCCGCGGTCAGCCGCAAATTGAGTGAGCACCGCACCGCCGGCGTGGGCGCCGAGCTCAAATTCAGCCGGGTGGACGAAGAGGAGGGCACCACCGAGAACTACCGCCTGCTGTCCTTTCCCCTCGGCCTGAAATGGGACACCACCGACAACCTGCTGGACGCGCGCCACGGTGCCACCGCGGCGTTGGAAGTCAAACCCTATGTGGACCTGAACAACGACGACACCCACTTCGTGAAAAGTATCCTGGTGCTCACCGGCTACAAGACCGCGGAACAGATGCGCTATGAACCCACGTTGGCGGTGCGTGTCAGGGCGGGAGTCATTTCCGGTATCGACAACCTGGAGATACCCGCTGACGAGCGCTTCTACGCCGGCGGTGGCGGCTCGGTGCGCGGCTACGGCTACCAGGCCCTGGGGCCGCGCCTGCCGATACCGCCGGAAGAGCCGGGCGGCGAACCGACTCTCTCCGATCCCATCGGCGGCCGCGGCCTCAGCGAGATTTCCCTGGAGGGCCGTTTCCGCTTCAGCGACACCTGGGGCGGGGTGTTGTTTATCGACGGTGGCAACGCCTACGCGGACCCCAGCCCGGATTTTTCCGATCTCTTCTGGGGCGCCGGCGTAGGGGTGCGCTATTTCACCTCCTTCGCGCCCCTGCGCCTGGACCTCGCCGTTCCCCTCGACCGCCGCGAAGGCCTCGACGACGGGCTCCAGGTCTACGTCAGTCTCGGGCAGGCGTTCTGAAATGTGGGGCGCACTCGCAGCCTATCTCTCCGCTGTCGTCCGCGCCCTGGGCTCGGTGGCGCACAGCCTGTGGCACGGCCTGGGCGAGCGGCGCTCGCTGTTGTTTAGCCTGCTGCTCGCCCTGCCGCTGGCATTGCTACTGCTGCTGGGCACCGAATGGGGGCGGGTGCTGCTCACCCACGGCACCCTTTACGTCGCTGAAAAACGGGTTCCCGAGCTGAGGATCGAGGCGGGGGAAATCGGCAGCGAGCACCTGGGCGGCTGGACTTTTTCCCGCTTGAAAATCCACTATGGCTCAGAGGTTCTGCTGGAGGGACACGGGCTGGAGGTGGACATCAGCCTCGGCGGATTGATCGGCAACCGCATCGATATCGAGAAGATCGGCGCGGAGGAATTAATTTTCAATGACGACGTGCTCGAGGAGTTGCTGGAGGCGCAGAGGCAGGCGGCCCGCGATGCGGTCGAGCCTGCCGAGGAAAAAGCTTTTTCCCCGCCGGCCGTTCGCCTCGGTTCGCTGCAGATCGACCGCCTGCAGATAATCGACCGGCGCCTGGCCGGGTTGCCGGCGGTCTCGGTCAGGTCCAGCGGGCGCTATCTGTGGGAGGGTGAACCGGCGGGGATACAGCTGGAAGTGCGCGAACTGAACGGCGCCGGTCTGCAACTGATCCTGCAGGGCAGGGAGGTCGAGAACCGGCGCTACGTGCTGGAGTTCTCGGCGAAGGAAAATCCCGGGGGCTTTGTCGGCACCCTGTTGCAACTGCCGCAGGGGCAGGCCCTGGACGCCGAGGGGCACGTCGCCCTCTGGCGGCCGGGAGACGATCAACTGCTGCTGCATATCGAAAGCTTTTCCCTGCCGCTGGTGCAGTATCGTTTTTCACTCTCCGGCCGCGCGGCGCTGACACTGTCCCCCTGGAAACTGGCCACCGAAGGTTTGCAGCTGCGTGTCGACGACAGCCGGCACCACATAGCCGGCACCGTCAGCGGGGAAACGGTGGACGCGGAAATCCAGTTCAACCGCCTGCCGCTGGCGATCTCCCGCCCCTGGCAGGACGTCCTGGACGGCGGCTATCTCTCCGCCGACCTGAAGATCAAGGGGCCGCTGAAGCTGCCGGCGGTGTCCGGCACCCTGGACCTCGACAGCCGCTACAGCGGCAAGCCGCTGCGCCTGCAGGGGCTGGTGCAGACCCGGGACAAGGTGATCGTTATCGACGCCGCCACAGTGGCGCTGGCGGGCGCGCAACTGGCAGCGCAGGGCACGGTGGATATCGCCGGTGAATCCCTCGACCTGAAGGGGGAAATTCACCGCTTGGCGCTGGACAGTATCCGCGAACTGCTGGCAGCGCTGCCGCAGACCGGGGAGGTGGAAATTCCGCCGGACCTGGGCGGCAGTGTGGAGCGGCTGCAACTGTCCGCCAAAGGCCCGTGGAAAAACCCGGCACTGACCGCGCAATTGGATGCCACCCTGGTCTATCGACAACTGGATGCCCAACTGCGGGCCGGCGCCCGGGGCGATCTCAACCGGGTGATTCTCAACGAGATCCTTCTGGACAGCGAGCACCTGCGCATCGACGGCGACGGCACAGTAGATATCGCCGGCGAGAGCCTGGACCTGAACCTGAAGGTAAATGCGGAGGGTTTTCGCCCGGCCGAACAGTTGGGCCTGGCCGCCGCCGAGGGTGTTGCAATGGACATGACCGCGGAGGTGGATGTCGACGGTCTCTGGAGAAACCCCCGGCTGTCCGCGCGTATCCGGTCCGACGGCAGCTATCGCGACTACCGCTACCAATTGCGCGGCGGTGCCGCCGGGGACCTGGACAAGATCGACCTGAACCGGCTGCGCCTGGACCTGTTCGCCGACAGCGGCGCGCGCCGATTCAGTGCCCAACCCCTGCGCGGCCCCCAGTCGCTGATCTCTGAGCGCTCTCAGCCGGGGAGCCCTCAGCAGGATGGGAGCCCTCAGCCGGATGGGAGCCCTCAGCCCGATATAGGCCCCAGTCCGCAGCAAAGCCCCGTTGCCACCCTCGCCGCGGACGCGGAGCGACTGAGCCGCGATGGCAACGCCTGGCTGGAAGTGGACGGCATTATCGAGCCCAGGGCGGCGCGGGCCCGGGGCCGGGTGGTCGGGCGCAATATCCCCGTGTCCCTGGCGGAACTGGCGGGGGTGACACTGCCCCCTTCCCTGGAGGGCGAAATCAGTATCGACGGCGAGTTTTTCGGCCCCTTCGCCAATCCCGAGGCCCGCGCAGAGGTTCTGGGGCTGGGGGCTTTTCGCGGCGAGCCTTGGCAACTGCAGGGAGGCCTGGCCTACGGCGGTGGCCGGGTGGTGCTGTCGGAAGTGGAACTGGTGTGGGCGGAGCGCAACCAGCTGTCCGCCCACGGCAGCCTGGACCGGCAGCGGCTGGACCTGGAAGTGCGCGGCCGGGCGGTACTAGAGGATTTTGACGAATGGTTGGCGGCGGATATCACCGAACGGGGGGAGGTGACTCTGTCGGCCACCGCCGCCGGCAGCCCGCAGCGCCCCCAGTTGGAAGGCGAGTTCAAGCTGCTGAGCCAGGGCCGCGGTGAATCCGCGCAGCCCCTGGAACTGGTGTTCGACTGGCGCACCGAGGGGGAGAACCTGCAAATGACCCTGGACGCCCGCCACGGCGCGCGGCGCGCCATCGACGCCCGCGCCCGGCTGGCGGTGGCGCCGATACTGGAGCAGCTGTTTGCGGACACTCCGCCCGAGGCGCAGAAGCCCTCGCTGCCGCTGAAACTGGACAGCAGCGGCAGCGCGGACCTCGCGGTGGTAGCGGCATTTATCGATCCGGAGATCCACGCCATGAGCGGGCAGCTGCGCTTCGAACTGAATGCCGACGGCACCAGCGAGTGGCCGAATATACACGGCTACGTCGATCTGGAAAGCGGCTCCTATGAACACCGCCCCACCAGCACCCGCCTGCGCCGCATCGACTTCGCCGCGCGCCTGACCCCGGAAGCGTGGCGCATCGAGCGGGCCCGCGCGGAGGACTCGGAAAAGGGCAGCGTGAGCCTGGCCGGCGCGGTGCGCTTTGCGGAGGGCGTGTCGCCGGTGCTGGATTTCAGGCTGCACGCGGACAGGGCGCACCTGCTCAACACCCCGGCGGTGCGCGGCGCAATCTCCGGCGAACTGGCGCTGACCGGCGACACCGGGGACGCGCAGCTGGCTGGCGTGCTCACTCTGCGCCCCCTGGAAGTACAGATCGAGCAGTTGATCGGCAGCGGCGTGCCGGAGATCGAAGTGGTGGAAGTGGAGGTGGACCTGGAGGGGCCGCAGCCGGAGCGGGCGCCGCCGCTGCTGCAGAATATCGCCCTGGCGATACAGGTGGTGCTGGACCAGCAGTCCTACGTGCGCGGCCTGGGGTTGGATTCGGAACTGCGCGGCAAGGTGGATATCGCCGGTACCGCGGCCAAACCGCGCGCCGCCGGCGAGCTGCGCATCGTGCGCGGCAGTTTCGACTTGCTGGGCAAGCGCTTCGAATTGCGGGAGGGACAGGTGCAGTTCGAAAACAACGAGGCGGCCATCTATGTGAAGGGGGTGCACGAATACAGCGACGGGGAGATTACCGCGGAAATCACCGGCACCACCCGGGACCTGGATGTGACCTTCAGCTCCTCCCCCGCCGCGCCCCAGGACGAGATCTTCGCCCAACTGCTGTTCGGCAAATCACTGTCGGATATCTCCCCGCTGCAGGCGGTGCGCCTGGTCAGTGTGGTGCGCACTCTGCAGAGCGGCGGCCCCACCTTCGACCCCCTGGCCAAGACCCGCGACCTGCTGGGGGTGGACACCCTGGATATCCAGCAGGAGGAGGCCGCCGAGGGTGAGCAGGACCAGTACGCCCTCAGCCTGGGCAAATACATCACCAACCGCATCTACATCGAACTGCAGCGCAGCACAGACCCCCTCAACCCCTGGCAGGCGGAAATGGAGATAGAACTGAAGCGCAACCTCAGCCTGGAGATCAAATCCGCCGCTGAGGGGGAAAGCGGCGCCGGCAGTGTGGAGCTGCAGTGGAAGAAGGACTATTAGTTCTGGGGACTCGGGACTCGGGACTCGGGACTCGGGACTCGGGACTCGGGACTCGGGACTCGGGACTCGGGACTCGGGACTCGGGACTCGGGACTCGGGACTCGGGATTCGGGATTCGGGATTCGGGATTCGGGATTCGGGATTCGGGATTCGGGATTCGGGATTCGGGATTCGGGATTCGGCTCCCCTCTCCCCTGCGGGGAGAGGGGCGGGGGGAGAGGGGCGGGGGCGCCCGCAGACCGTTGTAGGAGCGGGGGGGCGGCCATCCGCCCATGGCCGCGATCGACCTCGCCCGAGGCACCACCTTCGCAGGGAAAGCGATGGAAACATTCCGCCCAGACCGGCGCCACTTTATCAAGTTGTGCACCGTCGCCGGCATCTCAATATTCGCCGCGCCGGCCCTGTGGCAGCTGAGCCGCGGGCAGACCTCGGCGGAACTGCCGGACTGGCGCGGCAGCGGCGGGCCCGCCTTCCGCACCGACGGCATCGCCAAGGTTGTCGGCAATAAAATCTTCGGCCGCGACTTCCGCGCCGTGGATATGCCCGGCTGGCCCGATCGGCAGCACTACGCCTTTGTAGTGCGCTGCAACCGGGTGGAGCGGCGCTTCAGCGGCTTCGACTGGTCGCAGATTCCCACCGGCGCCGAGCCCTACGCCCGCGTCACCGCCCAAACACTGCAACAGCAGGGGATAAAACTGCCGGAATTCTACGGCGACCTGATGTTGCTGCCGGAAGGCGAGTCCCCGCGTTACTACGGCCACGCCGTGGCCATGCTGCTGTTCGACAACTTCGAGAAGTACGCCACCGCCAAGCAGGCACTGCAATTCAACAAAGAGTTTATTCGCTACGGCGAGCAGACCCCGCCGATGGAGCGGGACCCCTACGCCAGCTGGCGGATTATCCGCGTGGAGGGCCCGGGTGGACCCACCGGCGAGGACCTCTACTCGCCGCTGGACGACGGGCTCTTCTTTCCCCAGTACCGCGACCACAAGGCGGTGTGGCCCAGGCACGCGGACCAGGCCGGCAGCGTCAGCGAGCGCGGTATCTATTACGCCGGGCAGATTCGCGAACGAATTGAGCGGGAGAGCGCCGCGGGCAATTGGCACCTGGTGGAAGGGGAGTACCGCACCCAGATCGTCGAGCCGATGATGATGGAACCGGAGGCCACCAACGGCTGGCTGGATACCGACGGCAAAACCCTGCATATGGTGCTCACCAGCCAGTCGCCCCAGGACTTCCAGGAAATGGCCGCGCAGTTGGTTGCCCGGAGCAGCTTCGCCGGAAAAATAGAAAACCTGGTGGTGCACTCCGGCTTTGTGGGCGGCGGCTTCGGAGGCAAGGATCACTCGATTTTTCCCTACTACGGCCTGGTGGCCGCGCTGTTCGGCGAGGCGCCGGTGCGCCTGGCCAACAACCGCTTCGAACAGTTCCAGGCGGGTCTCAAGCGCCACCCCTTCCATATGAGGAACACACTGGCGGTGGATAAAAACACCGGTAAGTTTCAGGCGCTGCTGTCGGAAATGCAGGTGGATGGCGGCGGCCGGCAGAATTTCAGCCCCAGCGTGGCCATGGTGGGCGCCAGCGCCATCCAGAGCATCTACTACTTTCCCCGCAACGATATTTCCGCGGTCGCCAACTATTCCATGAACGTGGACTCCGGTTCCATGCGCGGCTACGGCACCATGCAGACCATGAACGCCATGGAGATGATGGTGAACCGCGCCGCGGAGGAACTGGGTGTGGACCCCATCGAACTGCGCCTGCGCAACGCCACCGAGACCGGCTGGCGCAATACCCAGGGCGCGGTGCCGCAAGTAAAAGTGCGCTATCGGGAAATACTGGAAAAGGCCCGCGCCCACCCCATCTGGACCGAGCGCGCCCGGCGCAAGCAAGACTTCGAGGAAAAGGAGCCCGGCTATTTCTTCGGTACCGGCTTCGCCATCGCCACCAAGGACTACGGTACCGGCGGCGCGGCTCCCAGCGCCGCGGTGCAGTTCGACGAAAACGGCGAACTTTCCCTGGCCATCGGCTTTATGGAAATGGGCACCGGCACCCAGACTTCCCAGGCGGTCCTGTTGGAAAAGACCCTGGGCGCACCGGCCAGTGAGTGCCACGTGGCGGAGATCGAGGCCTGGAATGCGTTGCAGCAGTTCCAGACCGAAAGCCCCTATACCATGAGCCAGGCGCACCAGGACAAGATGTCCGCAGAGCCCTTGTGGACGCCGGTGGTGGCCATGGCCAGCTCCGCCTCCATGTCCTCCTATTTCCAGAGCCACGCCACTGAACAGGCGGCGGGGATTCTGTTTCACCACGGCCTGCTGCCGGCGGCCCGGCGCCTGTGGCAGGCGGAGGAGATCGATCCGGCGCAACTGCAGTGGCGCAGCGGCAGATTGCACTATCGGCAATTGCCATCGCTGTCCCTGCGACAACTGGCGCGGGAGGCCCACCGCAGTGGCCTGGTCACCGGAGCCATGGTTCACGCCTTCAATCGCTGGAAGTGGGCGGAGGCGGATTTCGAATTGGACGGCGAAAACCGGACCTGGGTGGTCGACGGCCTGGCCCTGCGCCGCGGCCCGGGGAGCGGCAGCGGCGGAACGGGAATAAGCTCGGCGGACTATCGAGTGGTCAAACGCCGCGCGGTGCGCTATCCGAAAACCTCCCTCAACAACGCCATGGTCACCTACTACGCGCCCACCGCTGCACTGGTGGAAGTGGCGGTGAACAAGGGCACCGGCGAGGTGAAAATTCTCGGGCTGCAGAACTACATGGAGTGCGGCCGCCTGATCGTGCGCCAGCTGGTGGAGGGGCAGATCGAGGGCGGCGTGGCCATGGGGGTGGGGCACGCGCTCTACGAAGTGCTGCCGCCCCTGGCCGAGGGTGCCGGCAACGGCACCTGGAACCTGAACCGCTACCAGGTGGCGCTGGCCCGGGATGTGGGGGTGTGGAACCAGCGGCACGAGATACTGGACCCCGAGTCGGAGACGGACCCGCACAAGGGCATCGCCGAAGTGGTGGCGATTCCCATTGTCGCCGCCCTCAGCGAGGCCATCTACCAAGCTACCGGAATCCGCTTCAACGACACCCCGATCACCCCGGAAATTCTGCGCCGGGCACTCAATCCAGAGGTGTAAATGGCCACTATCCCCGTATCCATGACAGTGAATGGCGATCCGGTGGCGATGGATGTACCCGAGTACACCTCGATGCTGGATTTCCTGCAGGAGTATTTGAATCTCACCGGCACCAAGCTGGGTTGCGGTATCGGCGTCTGCCACGCCTGCGTGGTGGTACTGGAACGGGAGGACGGCAGCCTGGAATCGGTGCGCACCTGTATCAATGGCGTGGGCCGTTTCAACGGCAAAAAAATCGTCACTGTGGAGGGGCAGGCGAAACGCAGTGCCGATGGAGGAATCGAGGCGCTGTCACCGATACAGCGGGCCTTCCTGCGCCACTTTTCCTTCCAGTGCGGCTGGTGCACCCCGGGTTTTGTCAACGCCGCCACCGTACTGCTCGACCGTCTGAAAAGGGAACCGGTGGCCGCGGACAAACTGGAGGACACCATTACCGAGGCGCTCCACCACCATATCTGCCGCTGTACCGGCTATGTGCGCTACTTCCGTGCGATCAAGGAAGTGATCGAATCCACCCCCGGGCTGGTGAAAAACAAAGGAAGTGGCGATGTCGTGTAGGAGCCTGCTTGCAGGCGAATTGCCGGTTATTTTTATAGCGGCGTTATTGCTATGCGGCTCCGCAATTGCACAGACACCGGTGGAAAATGGCCGCTACCTGGCCGCCGCCGGTGACTGCATCGCCTGCCACACCGCCACCGGTGGCCGCCCCTTTGTGGGTGGGCGACCCCTGCCAACGCCCTTCGGCACCATCTATTCGGCCAATATCACGCCCGACAGGAAAACCGGTATCGGCAACTACACCCTGGAGGATTTCGACGCGGCCATGCGCCGGGGCAAGGGCCCGCACGGCAACCTCTACCCGGCCATGCCCTACACCTCCTACTACCTGATCGACGGCGAGGATATCGACGCGCTCTACCGCTACTTTATGCAATTGCCGCCGGTGGAATATTCGCCGCCGAAAAACCGGCTGATCTTTCCCGCCAACCTGCGTTTCGGCCTGAGCGCCTGGAACTGGCTCTATTTCGACGAAGGGAAAAAGTTGCCCCAGCCCGGCGACAAGAGTGCGCGGTGGCAGCGGGGCAATTACCTGGTCAACGCCCTGGGCCACTGCGGCGAGTGCCATACGCCGCGCAACTTCGCCCAGGCGATGGAAATGGAACACCGGTTCGCCGGCAATGTGCTGGAGGGCTGGGACGCGGTGGATATCCGTCCCCAGGCGCTGCAGCGGCAGGGCTGGACCCGCGAGCAACTGATGGAGCTTTTTACCACCGCCAGCAGCGAGCGCGGCACTTTGTTTGGCGAGATGTTCCGGGTCGTGAAGCACAGCCTGAGGCACCTTTCCGAGGAAGACCTCAACGCGATAATCACCTACCTGCTGGACGATGGCGAAAGCCGTCCCGCGGATTTCCACAACATGGAACAGGCGGCCGCGCGCTATCCGGCCGGGCGCGGGGATTTTATCGCCTACTGCGCCGGCTGCCACGGCCGCGAGGGCAGGGGCATCCTGCTGGCCTTCGCCCCGCCCATGGACGGCAACGCCGCCATTCGCGCGCGGAATCCCCACAACAGCATTGCAGTGATTTTGCGCGGCCTGCCGGAGCAACGTTTGAGCCGCACCCGCGCCCGCGCCGGCATGCCCGGTTTCCACCGCGAACTGGATGATGCGCGGCTGGCGGAGCTGGTGAACTTTATGCGCAGCGCCTGGGGCGGCGCCGAAGCCGAGGTGAGCGCGGAGGAGGTGGCGAAAATACGCGGGGAGCTTTCGGATCACGGATACCTGGGAGCACGGGAATAAGGCGCTCCGGCTGCCGGCACCCCGATTTGAACTGTGAAACTTAAGTCTGTAAATGAAAGGGCACTAAGTTAAGGCTCTGTGGCGACCCTGCTACCGGGTACGACCTTGCGGGACCCGCCGTGAATACATCCCTGTAGGCTTGTCTGCGAGGTCCCTCTCGCAGACAGTCCCGCAAGGTCGTACCCGGCATCAGGGTCTTCGCATGGCGGTTATTGCTGAACTTAGTGCCATTCAAGTCAGTAGATCGCAGGGATCGATCCGGTAAAGCGCACAGAGTTCCCGATACAGCTCCGGGTGGGCCGCTCGCATCGCCGCGGGTATCACGAAAAAGGATTCCGTAATTACCGCGAAGAATTCGGCGGGGGACTCAGCGCCGTAGAAGTCCAGAACCGGAGGGGACTCCTCATCCTCTCCCCAGTGGTCCCGTTTCTGGCGCAGCAGCTCGAACTCCCGCTTCAGCACCGGGGCCCAGTTTTTCCCCTCGCCGGCACTGGCAAACACCGGCCGCCCGTCGTAACTCCCGTCCTCCTCGTCCAGCTTGTGGGCAAACTCGTGCAGCACCACGTTGCGCCCCTCCTCCGGGTGCTGCATATCCTGCTCCAGGTCCCCCCAGGACAGCACCACCGGCCCCCGATAGTGCGCCTCCCCCTCCCGCGCACTGTGCGCCGTGGTCTCGATATGGTTCTCCACATAGGTCTCCCGGGCCACATAGGTACCCGGGTACAGCAGCACCGTGCGCAGATAGGGATAGCAGCGGTTCTCCCGCCCCAGCAACAGCAGGCAGGCAAAACCGGCCACACAGATACGCATAGGCTCCGTCACCTGCAGCCCGTTGCAGCCGACGAACTCCTTGTCGTGCAGGAACAGGCTCATATTGGCCTGGAGTTCCGTTTGCCGTTCCGGGGGCAGGTGGCGGTAGAGGGGAAGGTTTTCCTCCAGCAGGCGAATCTGCTCCGCGCCCAGCGGCCTGGCGCGCAGGCGGTGGCGGCGCCACCGGTGGTAATAGATGGGGACCAGCCAGAGGAGGATGGCCAGGAGGATTATGGCTAGAAAGGTGTCCATGGGATTTGCTGCTTATCCTTCGTTCAGGGGATTCTAGGGAATTCCGTATTTGCGTGCGAGCCGGTCTATATCCTCCTGTGACCGCCTGGGTTTGGTGCATTTGATTTTAAAGGACTGGCTGACATTGCTGTCGATATCGAGCGGGACCAGTTCCCGGATTTCAGCACAGGTGTCTCCGTTTTTTTGTCTTTTTTATAAGGGGCGGTTGTTAGACCTGTTGCCTTATGGTTGTTGTGAACAATGGTAATTTGGATTGAGTTGTTGGCTGGTTCGGTTTTGGATGGCAGAGCGAGGGGAAGTGACAGTAGGGCCATGTGCAAGAGGGTAGCGATCAGCAGCGAGAGGACCAAGCGCGGAGAAAAGATGGTATCGGGTTGTGATTGGGCAGAGTGGTGCACGGGTTGCCTGTGACATTCCTTGGCTGGCTTCCCGTCGGGAAGGCATTTTGAATTTAGTGACTATGAGTTTTGGGGTGGGGGATGGTTCCGTTGTGCGGTGGGGCTGAGTGGTTGGGGGCGGGGAGGACGGACTCCAAAAACGCTTTGGCGTTTCTGGACCCTTCGGGCTCGCGGCGGCGCCGCTCGGTCCAAGCTCGCTCTCGCGAGCTTGTCGAACCTGGGGAGGCTAACTCGCGCCATACAAAAAAGGCCCCATCCTGGCGGATGGGGCCTTTTTTGTATGGCGCGCTCGGGAGGATTCGAACCTCCGACCGCCTGGTTCGTAGCCAGGTACTCTATCCAGCTGAGCTACGAGCGCGTTGTGGGTGCGAACTATAGTGAGTTGACCTTGCCTCGTCAACTCTTTTTTAAGAAAAATATCCTTAAAAATCCGCAGCTTACGGGCTTTCCTGGTCCTTTTGAGGTGCCGGGGAAGCCGGTAGGGCGCGCATTCTGCCCCGGTGTGAGGCGCTTTGCAAGCCCCTGGTTAAAGATAGCCGTTACGGCCGCCGGAGGCCTGGGCGACCGGGCGGCCACTCCCGGGCCGGCGGGGATAGGGCCCCAGGGAAACTATACTGGGGCCAAGCGACAGGGACTATTTTCATGGTGTACGCCGCCTCCGGGGCCTGGATGTGTCCCGGGGCGCGCTTTTGTGCCCGGGTGCCTATGACCGATGAGCCGGATGGCGACAAAGATGTCCGCCCGCAGAAGCCGCCGCTGCAGCCGATGCCGTGGGGGCGTTACCTGGTCTGGATTCTTGTCTTCCTGGCGGTAACCCAGTTCTGGGCGAACTTTCAGCAGCGGGAGGAGCGACAGCAGATCTCCTATAGCGAGTTCAAGGAAAAGCTCCGAGCGGGCGAGGTGGCCAGCGTGACCCTGAAGGGTGACCGGTTGACGGGAGAGCTGAAGCGGGCGGAGAGCCAGCGGGAGCCGGCGGACAAAACCCTTCCCCCCTCACACTTTGTCACCACCCTGCCTCCAGTGGAGGATCCGGAGCTGATGCCCCTGCTCGAGGAGCACAAGGTAAACATCCAGGCTGAACCCGGCGAGGAAGGCTGGTGGTCGCGGCTGTTGCTGCTCATGCTTCCCTGGATACTGATCATCGGCCTCTTCTGGTATGCCGGGCGCCGGATGCAGGAGCGGATGGGCGGCATGGGGGGCATGGGCGGCGGGCCCGGAGGGGCTTTTGGGTTTGGCAAGTCCAGGGCCAAGCGCTTCGAGCGAGGCGAATCGACGGTGACCTTCGAGGATGTCGCGGGGCTGGAGAACGCCAAGAAGGACCTGCAGGAGATTGCCGGCTACCTGAGGGACCCGGAGCACTACCGTAGACTGGGAGCCAAGATTCCCAAGGGCATACTGTTGATGGGGCCGCCGGGCACCGGCAAGACCCTGCTCGCCAAGGCGGTGGCCGGCGAGAGCGATGTGCCTTTCTACAGTATCAGCGGCTCGGAGTTTATCGAGATGTTTGTAGGCGTCGGCGCCTCGCGGGTGCGGGATATGTTTGAGAGCGCCAAGCGAGAGTCGCCGTCGATCATTTTTATCGACGAGATCGATTCGGTGGGCCGCGCCCGGGGCACCGGCATCGGCGGCGGACACGACGAGCGCGAGCAGACCCTGAACCAGATCCTCGGCGAGATGGACGGCTTCGACCCCCACGAGGCGGTGGTGGTGATGGCGGCCACCAACCGCCCGGATGTCCTCGACGCCGCGCTGATGCGCCCCGGCCGCTTCGACCGCAAGATCACCCTGGACCTGCCGGATAAGCGGGCCCGCCGCTCGATCCTGGAGATACACTCGCGGGAGGTGCCCCTCGACGACGATGTTGACCTGGACCGGATGGCGGCGCTCACGGTGAGTTTTTCCGGCGCGGACCTGGAAAACCTGATCAACGAGGCCGCCCTGTTGGCCGGGCGCGAGGACAAGCCCGCGGTGGATATGGCCTGCCTGCTGCTGGCGCGGGACAAAGTGGTGCTGGGTGGTGAGCGGGAGATGGTGATCGGCGACGACGAGAAGGAGATCATCGCCTACCACGAGGCCGGCCACGCCCTGGCCGCCAGCCTGCTGCCCAACGCCGACCCCCTGGACAAGGCCACCATTATCCCCCGCGGGCGCAGCCTGGGGGCCACCGAGCAGATCCCCGAGGAGGAGCGCCACAGCCTGAGGCCCAGCTACCTGCGCGACCGCATCGCCGTGATGCTCGCCGGCCGCGCCTCGGAACAGGTGGTTTTCAACGAAATCAGCACCGGTGCCGAGGAGGATCTCAAGCAGGCCACCACCCTGGCTCGGCATATGGTGACCCACTGGGGCATGAGTGAAAAGCTGGGGCCGGTGGCATTCCGCCGCGGCGAGGAGCACATCTTCCTTGGGCGGGAGATGGCGCAGCAGAAGGATTTCAGCGAGCACACGGCGCAGATTATCGACGAGGAGATCGGCGAGCTGGTTCGTAAGCTCGAAGAGGAGGTGAGGGAACTGCTGGAGAAGCACCGCGACCAGTTGGATGTGCTGGCGAAGGCGTTACTGGAGAAGGAAACCCTGGAGTCCGGCGAGATTCAATCGATTATCCAGCGGGAAAAAAAACGTAAGGACTAGAAATGCCCCCGGCTATCGGCGCGGGACCTTTCCTCAACTAAATCTGTTCGGGCTCGAAGGGCGCTAAGCGCCAGACTGCCCCTACGCTGGAATTCTGCGTTGTAGGAGCCTGCTTGCAGGCGAACATTCGCGGTGCTTTGACGAGCCCAATTCGCCTGCAAGCAGGCTCCTACAGGAGGATTTAGTGCCAACCGGAATGGCATTAAGATAAGCCGCTTCTCCTTGTAGGATGGGACAAAACGGCAGGATTGCCGATTTGGACGCTGAAGGTCCTGAGAAGCAGGCGAGTACCATGGGGGGTAAGTCAACGGAGCGCAGCGACGTGCCCATCTGCGGGGCCTTGATGGGCACGCTTCGCTTTGCCCATCCTACAAAAATTGCCCTGCGGACCCGCTCAGAGTCCCGGCCGCTTGAAGTTTTTTCGCGCGCGAGCGATTTTTTCCCTCATTGCGCAGCCTTCGACATGGTCGTTGATCAGGCCCATGGCCTGCATAAAGGCGTACACGGTGGTGGGGCCGACGAATTTCCATCCCTGCTTCTTCAGGTCCTTCGACAGCGCGACCGACTCCGCGGAGGTCGACGCGGTCTGGGGTTTTGCAAGTTGCTTTGCGTCTGGCTCGTAGCGCCAGATAAAGTGGGCCAAGGAACCTTCCCGCTCGACGAGTTCCAGGGCTCGCTGCGCGTTATTGATGACTGCCTCGATTTTGCCGCGATGGCGGACGATGCCTTCGTCTTTGAGCAGGCGATTAACGTCCCGCTGGGTGAAGCGCGCTATCCTGCCGAAGTCGAAGTTGTGGAAGGCTTTGCGAAAGTTCTCGCGTTTGGCGAGGATGGTGCGCCAGCTCAGTCCGGACTGAAAGCCCTCCAGGCTCAGTTTTTCAAACAGCCGGTGATCGTCGTCAACCGGGAAACCCCATTCGGTATCGTGATAATCGAGAAATTCCGGTGCGGCGCCGCACCAGCGGCAGCGCGGCTTCCCGTCCGGCCCTGTTATGGTTGTGCTCATATATCCGGTGTCCTTGCAATGGCAGAGTGGGAAATACCTCTCAGGCGATCAGAAATTCGAGCCGTTCGTCGGCTCTTGACGGCGACATTTCCAGGATTTCCGCTGTAACCACACCCTCCGCGACAAATGGGTCGTCGTTCACCTTGTTTTGAAGGTCCGGCAGCGATGTGTTGTGCGCGACAATACTGCCGCCCAGGTTGGGCTGAAGGCTGCCGGCCAACAGGAATACGCCGTCATCGAAACCGCGTTGGAGCCAGTCTTTATGGCCGTCCATAAATTGTCCGGCTAGGCCTCTGTTGTTGGAAAACTTGAGAAGAACGATAAACATTGGGTTATTCTCCTTTGTCGGTTTGGGTGGATTCATTTCCCATCGCACTCGGCGCCTTTCGTGTAGGATTCCAGCCAGTCGCACATCTGTTTGACTTCCTGTCTGATAAATTTCTCATCGTGAAAGGCATTCGCCAGCGTGGCGACCCCCTGGCTGCGGGCGAGGAGGTGCATCGCCAGCGCATCGGCATCCGATTTGTGGCCGAGCAGGGTGAACTGCCTGCGCAGCCATGTCCGAAACAGCGTAAACAGCCTGTTCGCCTCCGTCTTCGAGGCGTGATTCAGCTTTGCAAGTTCGGTGCACAGCGTACCAACCGGGCAGCCGTAGCGCTTTATGGGGTTGCGGTTTACGATCAGGATATGGATAAAGCTCCGGATTCGGTCCTCGGGGCTGTCCCCCTCGGCTTCCCATTGCTCCAGCATTTTGCGGGTATTGGCCAGGCGGGCGTCAATCACGGCGTCCAGTATTTCGTCCTTGGATTTGAAGTGGTAATAGAAGTTGCCGCGCGAGATTTGCACGGCGTCTGCGATATGGGAGAACGAGGTGTGCTCGTACCCCTGGTGATAGAACAGCTGGTTCGCGGCTTCGACGATGTGATCGCGGGTTGTTTTTGCGCTCATGAAAGAAACCTGTCCGGCCGTAACTGAAACGCACGACAGGTTAGGACGGTTGTCCTATAGTGTCAAGAGTCGCACTCACCCTGTAGGAGCGGGCCATGCCCGCGAACAGAGGCCGATCGCGGGCATGGGCGGATGGCCGCCCCCCCCCCGCTCCTACAGAGTGGTTCCCCTAAGCCAATGCACTTTCCCAATGAGGAGTAGTTACTTCCGGGGAAGGAATGATTTCGGTCGCAACTCAGTCGGCCTGGCAGCGGGGGCAGTGCCAGGCGGTGCGGCCGGCGGCTGACAGGCTTTTCAGCGCTGTGCCACAGGCGGGGCAGTGGCCGCCCTGTTTGCGGTGGGGCAGGAGAAACTTGTCCGGCATCCGTTCCGGTTCGGCTTTCTTTTCGATGGCGGTTTTCAGTACGGAGCCTATTGTGCGGTAGAGTTGCTTGCGGTCCGCTTCATCGAGATCCTGGAGGGAATGCTTAGGGTGGAGGCCCGTCTGGAACAGTATCTCGTCGGAATAGATATTGCCGATGCCCGCCAGGCTGTGCTGGTCCATCAGCCAGGACTTTACCTGGCCGCGGCGTTTGGAGAGCTTCTGCAGAAACTGTTCCTCGCTGATGTCCAGTGCATCCTCTCCCAGCTCCCTCGCCTCGATCCATTCCTCCGGTGAGTCCGCCAGGGCGATGCGGCCCAGTTTGCGCGGTGCCGTGTAGGCGAGTTGATGATTGTTTTCAAATTCGATGGATAGCCGCGTGTATTGGGGCCTGCCCGTATCCTTTTGCGAGTAGTGGAGCGCCCCGGACATGCCGAAATGTAGTACCAGCCAGCGCTCCCCGGTGTCCGCGAACAGGTATTTTCCGTGGCGCCTGGTGGACTGGAAGTCGCGGTTCTTGAGGGCGCGCCCCAGGCCCTGGGGTGAGGTCTCGAACAGCAGCGCGGGTTCCTCCACATGCACCCGGGAGATGCGCTGGTGCAACGATGTTGCGTTGAAGTAACGGCGGAAGTGTTCGACGTCGGGTAGTTCAGGCATGGCTATTTCTTGAAGAGCTTTTTCAACTCTTTAAGGGAACGGCAGTTGATTACGTCCTTGGCCTCGAGCCAGCCCCGGCGGGCCTGGTCTATACCGAAGCGCATATAGTTCAGATTGGAGCTGCTGTGGGCATCGGTGGCGATGGATATTTTTACCCCCATTTCCTTGGCCATTTTGCAGCCGTCGTCGGTGAGGTCCAGGCGCTCCGGCTGGGCGTTGAGTTCGATATAGCAGCCGGAATCCCTGGCGCCCCGCAGAACTTTTTCCAGGTCGATTTCGTAGGCGTCCCGTTCGTTGATCAGCCGCCCGCTGGGGTGGCCGAGGATATTGAAGCAGTCGTTGTCCATGGCCTTCAGTATGCGCTCGGTCTGTTTCTTGCGCGACAGGTCGAATTTGTGGTGTATCGAGCCGACGACGTAATCCAGCTTTTTCAATACACTGTCCGGCAGGTCCAGGGAGCCGTCTTCCAGGATGTCCACTTCTATGGATTTTAACAGGACGATATCGTCGAGCTTCTCGTTCAGCTTGTCGATTTCCTCGATCTGCTCCAGCAGGCGCTTTTGGTTCAGGCCCTTGGCTACCGTAAGCCGTTTTGAGTGGTCGGTGATACCCAGGTATTCGTAACCGAGTTTCGCCGCCGCCTGCGCCATTTCCTTCAATGTATTGCGGCCGTCGGTCGCCTTGGTATGGGTGTGCAGATTGCCGCGGATGTCTTCCAGGGTGATCAGTTTCGGCAGTTTGCCCTCTTTTGCCGCCTCCAGTTCGCCGCGGCTCTCGCGCAGTTCCGGCGGGATATAGGGCAGGCCGACCTTTTCGTAGACCGATTTTTCGGTCTCGCCGGCGATGCGCTTGTCACCCTTGAAAACGCCGTACTCGTTGATCTTGTAGCCCTTCTTGACGCCCATTTTGCGCACGGCGATATTGTGCGATTTGGAGCCGGTAAAATAATGCTGCGCGGCGCCGTAGCTCACCTGGGGCACCACCCGCAGGTCCACCTGCATTCCGGAGCGCAGGTAGACGGTGGAGCGGGTCTTGCCCTTGGAGACCACTTCGGCAACTTCATCGTAGTCGGTGAAATGGTCCATAATCGACGAGTCGCCTTTTTTTCCGGTGAGGCCTCTTTTCGCGGTGATCAATATATCCAGGTCACCGACCGTCTCCATGCGCCGGCGGTAGCTGCCGGCGATGATGATATCCTTGATCCCCTCGGCTTTTTTCAGGTATTCGATCAGTGGTTTGGCGACATCCTCCGCGTCCATCAGCTTGGTGCGCTCCTGGCCGCCGGCATAGCGCTCGATATGCTTGCGGATTTTCTCCTCGCTCTTCTCCCCAAAGCCGGATACCTGGCGAATCTTGCCGTCCTGTGCGGCCGCTTTGAGGTCGTCCAGGCTTTTGACTTTGAGTTTCTTGTACAGGGTCTTGACCCGTATGGCGCCCAGTCCTTCGATTTTCATCAGCTCGCTCAGCGCCGGGGGCGTGTGCGACTCCACTTCCTCCAGCAGTGGCAGCTTGCCGGTTTCCACCATAACGTGGATTTTCTCCGCCAGGTCCTTGCCGATGTCCGGAAGCTCGGACAGGTCTTCCCCGTCCTCCAGCAGATCCGACATGCCTCTCGGATAGCCGCGCACCGTGCGCGCGGCGTTGCGGTAGGCGCGCACGCGAAAAGGGTTGGCACTTTCGATTTCCAACAAGTCGGCCAGTCTTTCGAAGCTGTCGGCGATTTCGCTGTTGTGCATCGGCATGGCAAGTTACCTCAGAAATCCCCGAGTAATTTCAGGAATTCCTTCTCATCGATACGTTTCACGTCTTTTTCTTTCGCTTCATCCAGTTTGCTGCCGGGGCCTTCTCCCACCACCAGGTAGTCCGTTTCACCGCTGATACTGGAGGTGGTCCGCGCGCCCAGGGCTTCGACGTGTTCCTTGGCTTCGTCCCGGGTCATCTTGTCCAGTCCGCCGCTGAATACGAAAGTCTTACCCTTCAAGGGCTGTTTGCCGCGGCGGGGCATGGACTGCACGCGGACGCCGCTTTTGTGCATCCGCTCCAGCACTTCGCGGTTGTTGTCATCGGCGAAGAAGTTGGCGGTGGCGGCGGACACTTCCGCGCCGATACCGGGTATCTTTGCTATTTCCCCCTCACTGGCATCGGCCAGCTTTTCCAGGGAGAGGAATTCCCCGGCAAGCTGTTTTGCCACCTTCCTGCCCACGCGGGGAATACCGAGGGCGAACAGGAAGCGGTCGAGGCGCGGTTCTTTAGCGCCCTGAATGGCGTCGTACAGCTGGGTGGCGGAGCGCTCGGCGAAGCCATCCAATGACTTGAAATCGTCAGTATCCAGGGTGTAGAGGTCTGCGAGGTTGTGCACCATCTCCCGCCGCACCAGCTGATCGGCGGCCTTTGCTCCCAGGTGATAGGCGCCCTCGCGCACCACTTGCGAATTGCAGACCGGGCAGCGCTTGGGCATTTTGAAGACCTTGCCGCGCTTCCTGCCGGGCTGTACAACCCGCTTCTCCACCTCCGGAATCACGTCGCCGGCGCGAATGATGCGCACGCGGCCGCCCACGCGGATATCCTTGCGCTGCACCTCCCCCTCGTTGTGCAGGGTGGCGCGGCTTAGGGTGACGCCGCCGACGTCCACCGGTTGCAGCAGGGCGACCGGAGTCAGTATGCCGGTGCGGCCCACCTGCACCGCGATATCCTCCACCTGGGTCACCTCCTTGCGGGGCTCGAATTTCCAGGCGATTGCCCAGCGGGGATTGCGGTCCCGGGTACCCAGGGCTTCCCGCAGGTTGTGGTCGTCTACCTTGATCACGATGCCGTCAATTTCGTAGTCGAGATGGTCGCGGCGCTCGGCGAGTTTGTGATGGTAGTTTTCGATCTGTTTGAGGGAAGAGGCGGATTCATTCAGCGGACTGGTCTTCAGCCCCCAGCGGGACAGCTGCTCCAGTACCTCTTCGTGGGTCGGCGGCAGTTCGCCGTCCAGCGCCAATATCTCGTAAAAGAACAGGCTCAGTGGCTTGCCGGCAACCTGGCGCGATTTGTACTGGCGCATCAACCCGGCGGCGGCATTGCGGGGGTTGGCGAAGGGTTCTTCGTCGTGTTCCACCCGTCGTTTATTCAGGGCCATAAATCCGTCCCTGGGCATAAAGACTTCGCCGCGGACCGCCAGGGTGGCGGGCGCGTCATCCCGGTGCTGCAGCGAGAGCGGCAGTGCGTGAATCGTCTTCAGGTTGTGGGAGATATCCTCACCCACTTCACCGTTGCCGCGGGTGGTGCCGTATTTGAAGCGCCCTTTCTCGTAGATCACTTCCACAGACAGGCCGTCGAACTTCGGCTCCAGGACGTACTTGACGGGTTGGATGCCCGCTTTTTTGCGCGCCGTTTTCAGGAAGGATTCAATATTTTTCTCGTCGAGACTGGCCTGCAGGCTGAGAAGTGGCACCTTGTGTTTTATCTTTTTCAACTGGCTGACCGGTTCGGCGCCAACGCGTACCGTGGGCGAGTCCCCGGACTTGAGGTTGGGGAAGGCTTCTTCCAGGTCTTGTAGCCGTTGAAATAGCTTGTCGTAGACGGCGTCGGCAATTTGGGGCGAGTCTTTTACGTAGTAGAGATGGTCGTGGTAATTGATGCCTTCGCGCAGCGCGCGAATTTCCTCGGCGGCTTCTTTCTTACCGAGTTTGTCGATGTCCTTGAAATCGGTGTGGGGATTGCGTTTGAAATCCATATGGATATGAAGATAGCAGTGGAATCCGGTTTTCCCCTGCGGATGGGATGGGCGAATCTTGTGTCCACCCTGTGCTCTAAGAGCCTGTTTGAATTCTTCGTTTTTTCCACCCTAAGTGCGGGACCGGGTGGGGTGCCTCTTTCCGGGACACGGGCTGGGCGCCCCCCTTTAATACATCCCTGTACGCTCGTAATCGGCATCCATGCCTC
>NZ_JBOFOC010000038.1:0-8636 GCF_051659245.1 Microbulbifer sp. | reverse complement strand
GATCGGCCCTTGTTCGCGGGCATGGCCCGCTCCTACAGGGGTGAGTAGTTACGATTTGGCTTGCTTTTCGACAGATAGCCCGCGTCCACACCGAACCAGAAGCTGCCATCCGCCTTATTGAACATCATATGCCGCACGTTGCCGCCGCTGGGCACCTCGGTGGCGCTGATAAACTTTTCCGTCGCGGTATCGAAACCGAGAATGCGGTTGGGAATCACCCCGGTATCGGCGATCCACAGCCGGCCCTTGTCGTCCAGTGCGGTGCCGTAAGGGCGCGGCGTGGCTCCGGGAAGGCGCCACTCGGTAAATTTGCCCGAGGCCGGGACGTAGCGGCCCAGGTAGCCGTCGGTGTAGTCCACATACCAGACGTTGCCGTCATCATCGATTTCCAGGCGGCGGGGCCGCGCCCCGGCTCGCGGCAGTGTTATCTCTGTCAGGGCGAGGGTTTTCGGATCCACCCGGGCCAGCTTGTTGGTGCCGAACAGCGCAATCCAGGGGCGGTTCTGTGCATCCATTTTTATGCCGTAGGGGCGCGTCTTTGCCGATTGCAGCTCCACCGCTTTCACTTCACCGGTTTTCACATCCAGCAGGCCGATGCGATTGCTGTGCTGGGCGGTAAACCAGATATTTCCCTCTCGGTTGAACACCATGGTGTGCGGGTCCTCGACTTCCTCGGGCATGGCAAAGCGACGGATTTCGCCACTCTGCGGATCGAGGCGGCCGATATGGGCGTTGCGGTTACCCGCGTACCAGACCCGGTCCTTATCGTCGACGATCAGGTTATGGGGATGGCTGCCATCGGGCACGGAGAATTTTTTGAACTCGCCGCTGGCGGGGGAAAAGCGGCCGATATAATTGCCGGACTGGCCGCAAAACCACACATCGCCATTGCTGTCCACAAAGGGATCTCGCGGGCGGCCGCCCCAGGGCACCTTCCATTCGCTGAGTGACAGCTTGTCCGGCGGCGGCTGTTCCCCGGCGGCGCCGGCGAAAGGAAAAAAACTCAGAAAAAACAGCGCGAAGGAAAAGATAGGACGATACAGCTGGGTAAAAGCAAACATATATTGCCTCCCGGTTGTTCAGAGGTTCTAACTGATCGGAGTGGCACTAAGTTAAGCAGAGATCCCTTGTAGGATGGGCAAAGCGTAGCGTGCCCATCTTCCGAGACCTTGATGGGCACGCTACGCTTTGCCCATCCTACAGGGGCTCGGATTTTCCGCTTAACTTTGTGCCATTCATCACTGATCCCCGTCTTCAGTCATAAAACGGATCAGCGCCGCGTACTCCTCCCGCGTACAGTCGAAGCAGAGGCCGCGGGGCGGCATAGCTTGGTAACCTTTTTCGACGTGAGTCACCAGGGTGTCCATGCCCTGTTCCAGACGCGGTGCCCAGGCATTGGTGTCGCCGGTGCGCGGTGCGCCGGCCACGCCAGTGGCGTGGCAGCTGTGGCAACTGCGCAAATAGATTTCCCGTATCTCTTCCCGGCTGGTGCGCGGGTTGTGTTCCGCCGCTGTGTTTACAGTCGGCTCATCCGGCGAGCAGGCGGTGGAAAGCAAAAGTAACGCCGCGACGAGGCAGTTCCTGCACATCTGTCTTCTGTACTCTGTCATCTGCCCTCTGCACCGCAAACCGGGCAGTCATTATCCCTTTGCAGTTGCAGCGACCGCAATTCCAGGGTCTCCGCCTCGAACAGCTGCAGCCGCCCGCGACTGGCCAGGGGCAGCCCCAGAATCCAGCGGATCGCCTCCAGCGCCTGCATGCTGCCGACAACACCCAGCGCCGGCCCCATCACCCCCGCTGTGGAACAGTTCTCCACCGCTTCTTCACTCTCCTGAGGAGGAAACAGGCAGGCATAGCAGGGCGAGGGATCGGATGAAAAATCGAAACTGACCAGTTGCCCGGAAAAGCCCCGCACCGAGGCCATAATCGCCGGCCGCCGGAATTCCCGGCACAGCCGGTTGACGGTATGGCGGATGGCCAGGTTGTCGGTGCAGTCGAGCACCAGGTCTATCGAGGGCAACTGGCTGCGCAGCCAGGGCTCGTCCGCCATACGCGCGTGGGCGTGCAGGCGGATTTCCGGATTGGCGGCGGTGAGTTGCTGCGCCGCGACCTGGGCCTTGTCTTTATCGCGATGATTGGTTTTGTAGAGTATCTGCCGCTGCAGGTTGGAAATTTCCACCTGGTCGCCATCCACCAGGTGGATTTCCCCCACGCCGGCCGCGGCCAGGTACAGGGCCGCCGGACTGCCGAGGCCGCCGAGACCGATGATCATCACCCGCGCCTGCGCCAGTTTTTCCTGCCCGGCCTCACCCACCTGGGACAGCATTATCTGGCGGCTGTAACGCTGTAACTGTTTGCGGTTCAACATGGAGCTATCCGTCTAAAAGGGCCTGGAACTGGCGCACCGCCTGCGCGCAATCGGCCGCCTGGGTAACGGCGGTGACCACCGCGATACTGCCCACACCGGAGGCCGCAACTTCCGGCGCGCGCTGCAAGTTGATACCGCCAATGGCCACCAGCGGATAATCCGGCAGCAGTGCGGCCATTCGCGCGAGTTTGTCCACGCCCTGCAGCTGCCCGCTCATATCCTTGGTACTGGTGGCGAAGATGGCGCCGATGGCCAGGTAGCTGGGGCGGTAGCGGTGGGCGCGCAGCAGCTCGTAAAAGCCGTGGGTGCTGATCCCCAGCTTCAAGCCTGCGTTTTTGATGGCCGCCAGGTCGGCGGTCTGCAAATCTTCCTGGCCCAGGTGCACGCCGTAGGCGCCGCAATTGATGGCCAGTTGCCAGTGATCGTTGATAAACAGGCGTAGATCGTATTCGCGGCCGATGGCCACGGCGCGTTCGATCTCCGCACGCAAATCCGTGTCGGGATTTTTGATCCTCAACTGTAGTGTGCGCACACCCAGCTTTGCCAGCCTTTCCAGCCAGTCCGTCGAGTCCACCACCGGGTAGAGTCCCAGGCGATTGCTGTCCGGCTGGGGGAAACCCTGTGCGAACCGCGCATTGGCCTCTTCGGAATAGCAGCCGTATTTTTTTGCCCGCTCCTCAGCGGGTAAAAGTACCTGCGGAAAATCCTCCAGTTCACCCGGCCAGCCGCAGTGGCCAACGGGGCCGGCGCCGCCGCCGATGTTTTCCCCGTTGCCGAGGCGAAGGCCCCGCTGCACGGTGGCCTTGGCCACCACACAGGCGTCGCGCAACGGGTAACCCAGCGCCATCGACGCGGCGATCGCGGAAGACAGGGTGCAGCCGGTGCCATGGGTGCAGCCGGAGGCAATTTTCCCACCGATCAACCAGTCCGCTTCCTCGCCGTCCCAGAGCAGGTCGGCCACTTCCCGGGGCACGATCTCGCTGTGACCACCGGTCACCAGGACCGCGGTACAGCCGCGGCTCTGCAACTGCCGGGCGGCAGCGGCGATCTGCTCCGCACCGCCCACTGGTGTGCCGGCCAGCCACTCCAGTTCGTGCAGGTTGGGAGTAATCAGGTCGCACAGGGGCAGGAGTTCCCGCAGCACCACTTCTCCGGTGGAGCCTTCGGTCAGCGCGGCGCCGCTGGTGGCGACGGCCACGGGGTCGTAGACGACCGGGACCTTTTTGATCTGTCTCAGGCCGCGCAGGAATTCCGACACCGCGGCGACCTGTTCGCCGTTGGCGAGCAACCCGATTTTGATGGCGGAGGGAAAGAGGTCCCGCTGCAGTGCCTGCAACTGGGAAAGCAGAATCTCCGGCGACACCGCATTGATCGCAGCCACCTCGCGGGTGTTCTGCGCGGTGTTGGCGGTAATCGCGGTGCAGCCGTGGCAGCCGAGATCGGCGAAGGTCAGCAGGTCCGCCTGGATACCTGCGCCGCCGCCGGAATCGCTGCCGGCGATGGACCAGACGATGGGTTTGCTTTTCATAGTCATTACAGCAGCTATTCCTGCAGTGCGTTATCCGCCTGCTGCCAGAATGGCATATCCAGCGTGGGAGTGCTGGGGCTGGCGGTCTGGCGTTTCAACATCAGCCCCGCACTGTAAGCGGTGCGCCCGGCTTCCACGGCGAGCCTGAAAGCCCGCGCCATATTCACCGGCTCCTGGGCCCGGGCGATGGCGGTGTTCAGCAGAACGGCATCGTAGCCCATTTCCATCGCCTCCGCCGCCTGGGAGGGCGCGCCGATACCGGCGTCGATAATCAGCGGCGTATCCGGCAGGCGCTCGCGCAGTGTCTGCAGATTGTATTTATTGAGCAATCCCTGGCCGGTGCCGATGGGCGCGCCCCAGGGCATCAGCACTTCGCAGCCCACATCCAGCAGCTTGCGGCACACCACCAGGTCGTCGGTGCAGTAGGGCAGAACTTTGAAACCGCGCCGCACCAGCTCCCTGGCCGCCTCCACCAGGCCGTAGGGGTCCGGCTGCAGGTTGTAATCGTCGCCGATCACTTCCAGTTTTAGCCAGTCAGTCTGGAAAATTTCCCGGGACATCTCCGCCAGCGCAATCACTTCCCGCGGGGTTTTGCAGCCGGCGGTATTGGGCAACAACTGGCAGCCGGATTCGCGAATGTAGTCCCAGAGCATTTTGCCCTGCTGTTGTTCCGGGCTCTGCCGGCGCAGGGACAGGGTGATGATCTGCGCACCGGAAGCTTCGACCGACTCGCGCATGATCGCCGGCGAGGGATACAGCGCGGTGCCGATCAGCAAGCGGCTGTCAAAGGTTGCGCCATAGAGTTTCAACAAATCCGCCATAGTCAACCACCCACCACTGGGGCGACGATATCCAGGGCGTCGCCATCGTTCAGCCGAGTCTCCCCGTAGTCTGCCCTGGGCACGAAATCCCCATTCAGGGCCACGGCAAACGCCTCACCCCTGTATCCCAGCCGTTGCAGCAGACTGGATAAATCCGTCGGCCGCTCCAGTTTTTCCACCTGCCCGTTGACTACCACTTGCATCAGGCCACCTGTAAACATTGTTGCATTACCAGTTTCTCTACACGCTCAACCAGCGCCGGCGCCAACAAATAGCCGTGCCGGTAGAGACCATTGACCCGCACCAGCCGCGATTCGCTGTGCACATGGGGGAGGTTGTCCATAGTGGCGGGACGGCAGTTGACCCGGGTTTCGACAACCCGCGCCTCGGCGAATGCCGGATGCAGCGAATAGAGCGCGGAGGACAGCTCCATCAGGGAGCGTACCGATACCGGCGACATATCCTCGCTTTCGATTTCCGTGGCGCCGATCACCGTCTGTCCCCCGCTCCGCGGCACCGCGTAGAGCTGGTAGCGCGGGTGCAGCAGGCGCACCGGCCGCTGCAACTGGACCTCGCGGGTTTCCACCACCAGCACTTCACCGCGCACGCCGCGCAGCCCTTCGAACTGCCCCTTTGCGCCGAGGCCGCGGCAGTCGATGACGCAGTCGAAACGCAGCTTGCCTTCTCCGTGCTCCACACAACCGGGGGTGCATTCCACCGGGGTGCGCTCGCGCAGGTGAACCCCCTGTTGCCGCAGAAGGTTCAACAGCACCGGCAACAGGCGGCGGTTGTCGATATCCCCCTCGCTCTCCAGGTACAGCCCCTGTTCGAAGTTTTCCAGGGCCGGCTCCAGTTGTTGCAGCTGACCCCTGTCCAGTGGGCGAACCTGAGCACTCTCATCGCCGTTCAGTTTGCCGGTTAACTCCCGTTGGAAGTGTTCCAGTTCACTTCTATCCCGCCCGTGCGCCACCAGCACACTGCCGGCGCGGCGAAACTCCACCGCCTTTCCGCTCTGTGCTTCCAGCTGCCGCGCCCAGTCGGGCCACAACTCCAGGCTGCGGACACCCAGGTCGTAGACTTCCCGCTGGCTGTGCACCAGTTCCGACAGCGGCGAGATCATCCCGGCGGCTGCCCAGCAGGCGCCACTCGGCACGGTGAAATCCCGCGCTTCAAACAGGGTGATATCGCAGTCGCGCTGCGCCAGCCGCCAAGCCAGCAGGCGGCCCATCAGACCGCCGCCGGCTATTGCGATGCGGGGGGAATTTTTATCTGTCACTAAACGTTTTCCGTTGGCCTCGATGTAGAATCCAACCACTTTGTAGGAGCCTGCTTGCAGGCGAAACCTACCGGGCTTTGTATTGGCCTCGTTGTTCGCCTGCAAGCAGGCTCCTACAGTTTTGACGGCGATAGGCAATTCGATGCGAAGGCCCTGATGCCGGGGAACCCGATAAAACTCACTGTGTGGAGGAGCCTTCAGCCCTTGTGGTACAGCTCGCTGCCCATATCCTTGAATTTGATCGCCATCTCCTCCATGCCCTTCTCCGCTTCCTGTTTGGCTGCATACTCCCGGACATCCTGAGTAATTTTCATGGAGCAGAACTTCGGCCCGCACATGGAACAGAAGTGCGCGACCTTGCCAGACTCTTTGGGAAGGGTCTCGTCGTGGTAGGTACGCGCGCGCTCCGGGTCCAGGCCCAGGTTGAACTGATCTTCCCAGCGGAACTCGAAACGCGCCTTCGACAGGGCATTGTCCCTCATTTGCGCCCTCGGATGTCCCTTGGCCAGGTCCGCGGCATGGGCAGCGATCTTATAGGCCATCAGTCCCTCTTTAACATCCTCTTTGTTGGGTAGCCCCAGGTGCTCCTTGGGAGTTACGTAGCACAGCATGGCGCAGCCATAAGTGCCGATCAGAGCTGCACCAATACCGGAGGTGATATGGTCGTAGCCGGGGGCGATATCGGTGGTCAGCGGGCCGAGGGTATAGAAAGGCGCGCCGTGGCAGTGTTTCAACTGCTCATCCATATTTTCCTTGATCTTGTGGATGGCTACATGGCCGGGGCCCTCGATCATGGTCTGCACGTCGTGCCGCCAGGCAATTTCGGTGAGTTCACCCAGTGTGTGCAGTTCGCCAAACTGGGCCTCGTCGTTGGCATCGGCGATGGAACCCGGGCGCAGGCCGTCACCGAGACTGAAGCTCACATCGTAGGCCTTCATGATTTCACAGATTTCCTCGAAATGGGTGTAGAGGAAATTCTCCCTGTGGTGGGCCAGGCACCACTTGGCCATAATGGAACCGCCTCGGGACACGATGCCGGTCACCCGCTTGGCGGTCATCGGCACATAGCGCAACAGCACACCCGCGTGAATGGTGAAGTAGTCCACGCCCTGCTCCGCCTGCTCGATCAGGGTATCGCGGAACACCTCCCAGTTGAGGTCCTCGGCGACGCCGTCGACTTTTTCCAGCGCCTGGTAGATGGGCACTGTGCCGATCGGGACCGGCGAATTGCGCAGTATCCACTCGCGGGTCTCGTGAATGTTCTGCCCGGTGGACAGATCCATCACCGTGTCCGCCCCCCACTTGGTCGACCACACCAGCTTTTCCACTTCCTCTTCAATGGAAGAGGTCACCGCGGAGTTACCGATATTCGCGTTGACCTTGCACAGGAAGTTGCGGCCGATAATCATCGGCTCCAGCTCCGGATGGTTGATATTGGCTGGAATAATCGCGCGGCCCTCGGCCACCTCGCGGCGCACGAACTCAGGGGTGATCTGCTCGGGAATATAGATTCCGTCGCGGGCCCTTTGATAGTGGGATTCCTTCAGCGCATCGGCGATCTGCGCGCGGCCCATATTTTCGCGCACAGCGATAAATTCCATTTCCGGGGTGACAATACCGCGACGCGCATAGTGCATCTGCGAGACATTCATACCCGCCATGGCGCGGCGCGGCGAAGGCAGGTTTTCGAAGCGGATATGATCCAGGCCGCTGTCCGCCATACGCTTCTGGCTGTAGGCGGCCTGGCGGGAGGTGAGCACCTCGGTATCGTCGCGCGCCTCGATCCAGGCCTGGCGCAACCTGGGTAGGCCCTCGCGCACATCAATCCTGTATTCCGGGTCCGAGTAGGGGCCGGAGGTGTCATACACCCGCAGCGGCGCGTTGGGCTCCAGTACCGGATTCTGCTCATCGCCGCCCACCACGCTGTCGCCGAGACAGATTTCCCGCACACCCACGCGAATATCCGGGGTTTCACCCTGCAGATAAACCTTGCGGGAGTTGGGGAAAGACTGCGCGGTGAGATTGTCCAGAAATGATTTGGCGGAATCGCGACTGGCGGCACGACTGGATTTGGCGGCGCGGGCGGGCTGATCGGTAACCTGAGACATGCTGACCCCTGTGGCTTGCGGAAGGTTGAACGCCGCAGTGCCCGGGGCAGACAGATTAAGAGAGAGGAGTCGCGACAAATGGCGACTTCAGATCTTGTTTCCTACGCGGGGATAACCCCGATCAGGTTCAACGGATCTCGCTACAGCGATCTCAGCCCACAGGCACTCCGACAAGTTGTGCCGCAGTATAGTAGATGCCCTTCGCCGTGAACAGGATGCCGGTGTATGGATTGTGAACTGGGGCGGGTATCCGGTCGGAAAGTCTGATCGCGGCCATGGGCCGCTCCTACAGGGAGGGAGTGAGATTATTTTGTAGGAGCGGCGGAGCGGCCATCCGCCCACGGCCGCGATTGCTCTTTGAACCAACCACTGCGTTGGCTACCGGCCCCGGTAGGCGCGGCCCATGGCCGCGATCGGGGTTGGGTTGTGGCTTTGAGATTGCGGTCCGCATACAGTGGGGGAGAGGCTGTTAACTTCCGCCTCGCCATCCCTGGCGCGACTTCTGTGTGTTAGATCCAACCCCGGCCCCTTCGGG
>NZ_JBOFOC010000037.1:0-63789 GCF_051659245.1 Microbulbifer sp. | reverse complement strand
AAAGCAGCTCAAGATAAGATTGGTTAAATATTAACCAGATTGATCCGAGGTGTTGGGAATTGGATGGCTTCACGCCAATGAAAATTTGGTGCCAGCGCCAGTTTCTAAAAAAATGCGCGTTTATGGATGGGAACTAACTTGTCTTCCTGCGTGACCACGAGGAAGACGGTTCGTCGGCCGACGAGGTGCCTGAGTGGTATCATCCTCGTACTTTCAGGAGAAAAACTCGCGATTGAAGGGTATTGTAATTTCTGGAGCGCAGATGCCGAATTGGAATGATGTGATGGAGTTTCCGCCTAAACCTGACATCGACGCAGTCGATGAAATTCCACGTCCCGTCTTCAGTCTGATCACCGACGCGACCTTCGTCGGCGAAACGGAGCCTCATCGCCACAGCAAAGCGCAATTGATGTATGTCATCAGCGGCGTGCTGACGGTTCAGGCCGCAGGTGGCATCTGGACGGTCCCGCCGCATTGTGCCTTGTGGATACCCAGCGGCGTCTCCCACGCCGGCAGGATGGATGGTCACATCAAGATCGGCAGTCTGTACATCGATCCGGGCTTGGCCGCTCTGCTTGATCAGAATTGTGGCATTCTGTTTGTGCAGCCCTTCCTCCGCGAATTGATTCTGCGCTTCGATTTTGAATCGCCACTGGAGAACATGGACCGAGGGCGTGAGACGCGACTCATATCGGTGCTGCTCGACGAACTGGCCGCGGCGCCGCTTGAACCGATCCATCTGCCGATGCCGAACGACAGGAGGCTCCGGCGGCTGACCGAGTCCATGATCGAAAATCCGGGCCTGCGATTCACCATCGACGAGTGGGGAGCTCGTGTTGGAGTGAGCAATCGAACGCTGAGCCGGCTGTTCAAACGCGAGACGGGGATGACGTTTCTGCGCTGGCGACAGCAGCTTCATATCGGCTTGGCATTGCAAAGATTGGCCGACGGCGATTTCGTAACCACCATAGCGGGCGATCTGGGCTATGAGAGCGTGAGCGCTTTCATAACCATGTTCAAACGAATGCTCGGCAAGACACCCGCGCGCTATTTTGAGGACCATGGAATCGAGGCTGACGAGTCCACTGAAACGGAGCCGCCGCATTCCCCTGATCATAAACAAAATCCCCGATCCGATATCGCCAATCCTACAAATGTCGTTCCAATGAAGAGGCCGTAGGATATTTTGGCATACTGAGGTTCGAAAGCGCTGAGCACTGGCACAAGGTGACCCCACCCGGCCTTGGAGAGTTCAGTGCAAGAGTCCAAACAGGCTCTGAGACTTGATACGCTCTCGCCTGAACTAGCGGCTGGTATAGAAAAGTGCAAATACCGACAGCAGGGTGACTATCCACAGCCCGGAAAGAATCTTCCAGAAGAGGTAGGCGTCCCGATTGCGGTAATCTTCCGGGTCGTCGCGCAGATAGTCCGGATTGGGATTGCCCAGGTCGGCGATAAGCCCGTCGACCGTGTGATAGCGTTTCTCCAGGTCAATGGAACAACCCCGCTCCAGGGCGCGGTCGAACCAGAGGGGGATGACGGGGTTGAATTGTCTCGCGCTGCGGTAGCGCAATTGCTCGTAGTCCACCAGGGAGCGGCACTCATTGATCTCCTCGCCATAGGGCAGCTCGCCGGTAAACATCTCGTAGGCGATGGTGGCCAGGGCGTAGATATCGCCCTGGATCGCCGTGTTGCGGCCCATCAGGTAATGGGGGTCCGAATAGGAAGCGGTGCCCAGCGCTCCGGGGTGTTCCAGCGGGCGGAAAATTTCCGCGCTGCCCGCCACATACACGGAACCGAAATCGACGATTTTAACCCCACCCTGTCCGTCGATCATGATGTTGGCGGGCTTGAGATCCTGGTGGATGGTTTCCCGGTCGTGGAAGGCTTGCAATCCTTCGGCGATCTGTCTGACGATACGGAATGCCTCCGCCGGTTTCGGGAAGCGGTGGCGCTCAATCCAGGTTTCCAGGGTGCAGCCTTCGATATACTCCATCAGGTAATAGAGGGCAGTTCTGGGCCGCTTCTGGCGAAATACGCGTACCACCCGTTCGCTGTGGATACGCAGGCCTATCCACTCCTCCTGTACGAAGCGGTCGATATAGTGGATATCGTCTTCGTAGTTGACCGAGGGGGTTTTCATTACTAGAACCTCCCCGGTGTGGGGGTCCCGCACCAGGTAGAGTTGGCTGCGCTGTGAAGAAAAAATTTCCCGCTCGACGGAAAAGCCATCCAGTATCATTCCAGGGGTCAGCGGCGGGGGGAAAGGCAGGCGTGCGATTTTTTGGCTGTATTCATCCAGGGTCGCATCCGGAAGGTCGCGGACCGAAACGACCACCGCTGTCAGGTTGTCGTCACTGCCGTTTTCCTCGGCTAGGCGCACCAGGGTTTCGGCCATTTCGCCTTCTTCCAGTTCATCACGCTGCAGGATGTCCACCAGGACCTCCCCGGGAACAAAATCGTGGACCCCGTCGCTGGTCAGTAGAAAACGGTCGTCCCGCTCCATTGTGATCCGGCCGTAATCCACCTGCAGCCCGGTGTCCATGCCCAGGGCCCGGGACAGCATACTCTGACGGTGCCCGAGGGCGACGCTGTGATCGCGGGTCACGCACTCCAGTTTGCCGCCCCTCAACAGCTGGATGCGACTGTCGCCAATATGGAAAAAGTGGGCAGTGCGGGACTTGAAAACCAGAGCGGAAAAAGTGCAAAGAAAACCTTTTTCCTCCCGTGAGTATTCGTGGCTGCTGCGGTAGAGTTTGCTGTTGATGGAAGCGAGCGCCCGTTGCCCCGCACGCGCGGCGGACCAGGTGTCCGGCGCGCTGTAGTAGTCGCCGACAAACTGGCTGGTGGCCGTACGGCTGGCCAGGGCGCCGGCCTCGGCGGAACTGACCCCGTCCGCCACCGCGGCCACCGCGCCCAGGTACTCCCGCAGGTGCGGGTCCGCCGGCCAGTGGAAAACCGCCGAATCCTCGTTCTGCGGCTTGCACCCGGCGCGGCTGCAAATCCCTGCGGCCAGTTGCAGCCGCCCGCGCTGTTCGCTCTCTGTGACAGTGTCCACCGGCGCGGCCATGGAGTCGGATCACTCCACGCTGATCAGCTGCACCGTGCCGTCGGGCAGCACTTCCGCGATCTTGCCCCTGGGCTCCTCGAGAAACGCACAGGCAAAGACGATCAGCGCGGCAGAGGCGGCGATGATCAGGAAAAAGGTGCTGTAGTCGACGTAGGACAAGGCGGTGAGATAAGTGACTGCGCCCACATTGCCGTAGGCCCCGGCCATGCCCGCGATCTGTCCGGTCATACGGCGTTTGATCAGTGGCACTATCGCAAATACCGCACCTTCCCCCGCTTGCACGAAGAAGGAACAGGCCATGGTCGCCATTACCGCCAGCGATACCCACCAGCCGCTGTCGATCTGGCTCAGTACCAGATAGCCGACGGCCAGCCCGGAAATCAGGAACATCAGGCTGCGGCGGCGCCCCAGCTTATCGCTGAAGTGGCCGCCAGTGGGGCGGGAGACCAGGTTCATAAAGGCAAACCCGGAGGCCAGCAGACCCGCCTGGACGGCGCTGATACCGGAGAAGGTCTCAAGGAAAAACAAAGGCAGCATGGACACCACCGCGAGCTCGGAGCCGAAGGTGACGAAGTAGGCCAGGTCGAGAATGGCCACCTGCTTGAATTGGTATTTCTCCAGCTCCGGCACGCCCTGCTGCAGGTGCTCCTTGTTTACCAGCCAGATCTGCCGGGTCTGGAAGACGAAGAGTACCGCCAGCAAAATCCACAGAATATAAGTGGTGCTGTCGGACAGCAGGCCGACCCCGGCGGGAGACAGTTTGTATGCCAGGAGGGCCAGGGCCAGGTACATGGGGACGTTCATCGCCAGGTAGAAATATAGGTCTCTTTTGCTACTGACTTCCAGTCCACCACTCTTCCTGGGCTTGAAGTAGGTGGAACCCTTGGGGGTGTCGCGCGCGATGCGATAATAGAGAAGGCCGTACAAGCCGGCGACGACACCGGTCAGTCCCAGCGCATAGCGCCAGCCGTCCTCACCGCCGAACATCAGCGCCACCGTGGGCAGGGTCATGGCGCCCGCAGCGGAACCGAAATTGCCCCAGCCGCCGTAAATGCCCTCGGCGAGCCCCACCTGCCGGGCCGGGAACCACTCACCCACCATGCGGATACCGATCACAAAGCCTGCGCCCACAAATCCGAGCAGGAAGCGGAACAGGGCCAGGGCCCGGTAACTGTCGGCGGTGGCGAAACCCAGGCAGATAACGGATGACGTTACCAGCAGCCCGCTATACACCAGGCGCGGCCCGAACCTATCCACCAGCATGCCGATAACGATGCGTGCCGGGATGGTCAGTGCCACGTTGAGGATCAGCAGCGCCTTTACCTGTTGGCTGCTGAGATCGAAAGCCTCCTTGATAAAGACCATCAGCGGAGCATGGCTGAACCACACGAAGAACGTGAGGAAAAATGCAAACCAGGTGATATGCAGTGTCTTTATCTTTGGATCGTGCCAATTAAAAAAATTGAGCCCGCTGGATGTGGTCATGATAACTCCTTTGGCTTGTCTGCCCTTTAGCCGCCAATTGTTGACGCACAGTTTAAAAGTGGGCCCGCTCCAGAACAGCGGACAGGAGTGGTAGTTTTGCCGGAAAAAAGCCTGCAAAGTGCGGCCGCCTACCTCCGCCCGGTAGTCGCGGCGAACAGCGGGGCGACGGTGATCCCGGTGATTCCACCGGCCGCCTACCTCGTTGGTGGTAGCTGGTCCGCGCTGTTTATAGCGCCGGTGTTTTTGTGGGTAGTTGGGACGGAGCGGCACGGATCAGGGGCGGGGATTGCGTAGAATTCCAGATGTAAACCGGGGATTTATCATGCAATACACCGAACAGCTCGCCGGTCGGGCTCTTGTGTCCGCCACCGCCATGTTTGCGGCCAACTTTTCCGTCTGGACCCTGTACGCGGTGCTGGGGGTATCCATTCGCGACCAGTTGAATCTATCCGCGACCGAATTCGGTGTGCTGCTGGCGGCTCCCATGCTGAGCGGTGCCCTGTTGCGGTTTCCCGTTGGGCTGCTGGCAGAGCGGTTTTCCGCAAAGAAAATAATCCTGGCGCAGGCGTTGTTGCTGTTGCCTATTCTGCTGCTGCTTCCGCGCGTTCACAGTTACTCCGGTCATTTGCTGGCGGGTTTGTGGTTGGGAATTTCCGGTACCGCCTTTGTCTCGGGAATCCGCTATATCAGCCCCTGGTTCGATCGGCGCCGGCAGGGCACTGCCATGGGAATATTCGGTGCCGGCAATGCCGGCGCCGCCGTCACGCTGGCACTGGCGCCGGCCATTGAAAACTGGCTGGGGAGGGAGATGGTGGGGCCGGTGTACGGCGCCGCCATGTTTGTCGCAATCCTGCTGTTCGCGTACTGGGCGCCGGAGGAGATACCTTACATGCGCAGCCGGCGCCGGCCTGATCTGGAATTTCACCTGCGTCCCTTATCCGAAATCAGGGTGTGGCGCTTCGGGCTCTACTACTATTTCGTCTTCGGCAGTTTTCTCGCGCTGCTGCTCTGGCTTCCCCAGTACTACCTGGATGCCTACGGGGTTTCCACGCAGACGGCGATGGCTCTTACGCTGCTGTTTGTGGCGCTGTCCAGTACGGTGCGCGCACTGGGAGGCTGGTTTGCCGACCGCTATGGTGCCCGCGCCGTCAACTGGAGTGTTTTCTGGACCTGCCTGGTGTGCCTCTTCTTTCTCAGTTATCCGCCCACCAGCATGACCATTCACGGCATCGAACGGGATGTGCAGATCGAACTCGAAGTGGGCATCGAACTCTTCACGCTATTGATTCTGGTGATCGGTATCGCCCAGGGATTCGGGCGCGCCTCTGTGTACAAGATCGTCTACGACAATTATCCCCGCTATATGGGCAGCGTCGGCGGTACTGTGGCCACGATCGGCGCCCTGGGAGGCTTCAGTCTCCCGGTCATGTTTGGTATCGCCCAGGATATTGTGGGTATTCACAGCGCCGCCTTTATGCTGCTCTACGGCGTGCTCGCGGTGTGTATGCTGGCGATGTATCTGGCCCTGCAACGGGAGCGCGCCTTGCAGCGTCTCGAATTTGCCAGGCAGCACAATTTTCTGCACCGGGAGGACACCCCTTTCGGGTAATCCCTACCAGCCATTTGGTATTAGCTCTGCGCACCGGCAGGTGGCAGTTCCACCGCGATGGGAAGGATGGGGCAGGTTTTCACTGTTTTACCTGACGCTGTAACTTGTCGTGCAGAATTTCCAAACAGTTGCAGAGGACCAGAAAATGATTACGCAGAAATTCCCCAGCCTTGTTTGTAGCGCATTGCTGTGCGCGAGCGGTGTGGCCTCTTCGCACGCCAGCGCCGAAGACACCGCGCAGACGTTTTCCAGTGCCGTGCAAAACGGCGATCTGGCGATCAATCTGCGCTATCGCGCGGAAAACGTCGATCGGGACAAGCTGTCCAACGACGCCACCGCATCCACCCTGAGAACGCGCCTGAGTTGGCAGAGCGGAAATTACCGCGGATTCAGCGCAATGATCGAAATGGACGATGTAACCGCAATAGGGCAGGACAATTACAACTCAACCACCAACGGACAGACCGATTATCCCGTAGTCGCCGATCCGCTGGGGACAGAGGTGAACCAGGCCTATCTGCAGTACGGCAACGGGACTTTCAAGGCTACGGCGGGGCGGCAGCGTATAGTGCTGGACGACCAGCGTTTCGTCGGCGGTGTCGCCTGGCGTCAGAACGAGCAGACCTTCGACGGCTACCGGTTTCGCTACGGGCGCGACGGCGCGCTGCGGCTGGACTACAGCTATATCTACAACGTCAACCGGATTTTCGGCGAGGATAGCGAACAGGGAAACCTGGAGGGGGATATACAGATTTTCCGCACCGGTTATCCCCTGACGGAAAATCACAAACTGGTCTTCCTGGCCGTGGATCTCCAGCTGGAGCACGCCGTCGATGCCTCCAGCCGTACCCTCGCGCTGCGTTATAGCGGTGCCTTCGGGCCGGTCAACGCGCAGCTGGGCTACGCCCGTCAGACGGAGGCCGGGGACAGCGGCCTCGACTACAGCGCACCCTATTACCTCGCTGAACTGGATACGGATTTCGGACCGGTCAATGTTCGCCTCGGCTATGAAGAACTGGGAGCGGACAACGGAGTGGGTTTCTCCACGCCGCTGGCCACCCTGCACAAATTCCAGGGCTTTGCCGACCAGTTCCTGTCCACTCCCGCGGACGGCATCGAGGACCTGTACCTGAGCGCCGCCGGCGGGCTGGCCGGCGGAACCCTGAGTGCCACCTATCACCGGTTTTCCGCAGTGGAGACCTCCGCCGACTGGGGCAGCGAGTGGGACCTCGGCTACAGCCGCAAGTTGACCGAACAGTTATCGGCGACGGTCAAGTACGCCAGCTACAGAGCCGATGCTTACAGTGTCGATACCGATAAGCTGTGGCTAATGCTCACGGCATCCTTCTGACAGACAAAGGGAGTACCACCTTTGCCCCCGCGCAACACAATCGCCCGCTGATACACTGCAAAGAGTTTAAACACCGAGCCCCCAATGCCTAAGCGCCCAGCGTATGGCGCGGGGGCCGTGGCTGATATTGCAGCCACCAGGGCCGCCCGGGAAACCGGCCGGCCTCCCGCAACTGGAAAGGCGTTTAATAAAGGCGTTTATGTTAACCGATGAATTTGGGCGCAGGTTTTTTTACCTGCGTCTGTCCGTGACCGATGTTTGTAATTTCCGCTGCAATTACTGCCTGCCGGATGGCTATCAGTGCACGGGAGCGCAAGGGCGGGAAAAACCCCTGAGTGTTGCCGAAGTCCGCACAGTGGTGCGCGCCTTCGCCTCCCTGGGTTCGGAAAAAGTCCGTATCACCGGCGGTGAACCCTCCCTGCGCAGGGATCTGCCGGATCTTATTGCCGCAACCAGCGGCGCCGCCGGTATTCGCCGGGTGGCCATCACCTCCAATGGCTACAGGCTTGCCAACGAAATCGACCGCTGGCGCGACGCGGGTTTGGACCAGCTCAACGTCAGTGTCGACAGCCTGGACCCGCACCAGTTCGAGCGCATCACCGGACACCACAAGCTGGAAAAAGCGCTGCGCGGAATCGAGCGGGCCCTGGAGCTGGGCGTCGAGACCAAGGTCAACACGGTGCTGCTGCGGGAACACAACCTGGGCGAATATCACGAATTTCTCCAGTGGGTCCGGGCAACGCCGGTGACCCTGCGCTTTATCGAATTGATGCGCACCGGCGATAACCGCAGTTTTTTTGCCAGCAATCACGTCTCCGGCGGCGATATCGAAACACTGTTGCTGCGGGACGGCTGGGAACGGCTGACCCGCCACCGCAGTGCCGGCCCGGCGCGGGAATACCGGCACCCGGACTACGCCGGCCGCATCGGACTGATCACCCCCTACAGCAAAGATTTTTGTGCGGACTGCAACCGCCTGCGCATGTCCGCACAGGGCGCGCTGCACCTGTGCCTGTTTGCGGAGCAGGGCATCGACCTGCGCGACGCCATCGCCGGCGGCGACCACCGGGCCCTGGCGGAAATGATCCGGGCGGCGGTGAGCGACAAGACCGCCGGCCATCAATTGGCGGGCGGCCGGACCGGGGCGACCCGCAACCTGGCGATGCTGGGAGGCTGAACCCTGGACGAAGGCCCGGCGCCAAGCTGCGGCGTAGTGCTGGCCGGCGGCCGCTCCAGCCGCCGGAGGCGGCGCGCAGCTTTGGCAATATCGATACACCGGCGCTCACACATTCAGTTTTTTGATTCAGGCGAAACACTTATGGCACACGTTTCCGAGGAATTTATTCCGCTCAATATCGCGGTATTGACGGTATCCGACACCCGCAACGAAGAGACCGACACCTCCGGCCAGTACCTGGCGGAGGCTCTGCAGGCGACGGGACACAAACTGGCGGACAGGAAGATAGTGCCGGACGATATCTACCTGATGCGCGCCGAGGTTTCCCGGTGGATAGCACAGGAAGATATTCACGCAGTGCTGGTAACCGGTGGCACCGGCTTTACCGCGCGGGACTCGACACCAGAGGCGTTGCAGCCGCTGTTCGACAAGACCGTGGACGGCTTCGGCGAGTTGTTCCGGAAAATCTCTTTTGCCGATATCGGCAGTGCCACGGTGCAGTCCCGCGCCCTGGCGGGGCTGGCGAATCGCACCCTGATCTGCTGTATGCCGGGCTCCACCGGTGCCTGCCGCACCGCCTGGGAAAAGATACTGCTGGAGCAGCTGGACGCGCGCCACCGGCCCTGCAATTTCATACCCCACATTTGCCCCGCGCAGCCGGTGTGCGCCACCAGGGGGTAAGCCGATGGGTAAAATCGACTCACCTCAATTCCCGCGGCGCGGGCCTGATCGATGATAAAGGCATCAAGAAAAAGGCCTTTGCGGTGTTGAGGGGATATTGTGAAGAGATTGAGTCCGACTCGGGCAAACTGGATTAGTTGCGGAGCAAGTTTGTCGGTACACTGGCGCGAAATCGAGCTGTACAGGAGCTGTTTATGACCACTCCGCAACCGCGCCTTCTGACGGTTGTCCGCAAGCGCCAACTGACTCCCAATATGATTCGCATAACCCTGGGCGGGGAGGACCTGCGGGGCTTTCCCGAAGACCAGGAGAGCGGCTATGTGAAGCTGGTGTTCCCGCCGCAAGGGGAGAGCGAGCTGGCGCCGATGGGGGTGAAAGCGGTGGACCGAAAGGGCAAGAGAAACCGGCTGCGCTCCTACACCATCCGCGCTTTCGACCCGCAAGCCCTGCAACTGGACCTGGATTTCGTCGCCCACGGTGACAACGGCCCCGCCTCCGCCTGGGCGATGGACTGTGCGGAGGGCGATCGGATCACCGTGCTCGGCCCGGGCCCGAAGAAGCTGGTGGATATGGAAGCCGAATGGTTTTTCCTCGCCGCCGATATGACCGCGCTGCCGGCGCTCAGTGTCAACCTGGAACGGATGCCGCGGGACGCCCGGGGGTATGCGGTGATGGAGATCCTGGAGGAGGGGGACCGGCAGGAGATAGACGCGCCGCCGGGAGTGGAGTTTCACTGGGTGATCAACCCGCACCCGGACAGGCCCAACACCGTGCTGGCGGATGCGGTAAGGGCGCTGCCGTGGCAGCCGGGCCGGGTCAATGTATGGGCCGCCTGTGAGTTCGACACCATGCGCAACCTGCGCGCCTATTTCAAAAAGGAGCGCGATGTCGGCCGCGGGGATGTCTACGCGAGCAGCTACTGGAAAATGGGCGAGCCCGACGAGGGCAACAAAGCCGCAAAGCGGGAGGACCCGGAGGCGGATTTGTAGAGAGCTTCGGAGTTCAGGTGAAGCGTCTTGCTACCCGGCGTTGCAGAGCCCCTGCTGTGGGAGCCTGCCTGCAGGCGAATAATGGTGTTGCCGTGTGGTACCGCCTTTTCGCCGAGCACATCCCTGTGCTCGGTCCTGTGGGCAGCTTCGCTGCGCCAAATCGCTCCAGGCGATTTGGTCGCCTGCAAGCGGGCTCCCACATATGCAGTCCCATCGCTCAGTGGGTATAGGTCAGGCAGTTGATCGATGGACCCACCTTGATGCCATCCGCGGAGCACTCCAGGTCGTCGTTGTGCACGCAGTCGGTCATCTTGCAGGCGCCCACACCGGCGGTACGGGCACTCTTGGTATGGTGGGAGTTGCCGAAAAAGGTGTCGCAGTCGGGCTCGTCGCCCTCCCCGACGGTGATCGCCCTGGCGTGGCAGGCTGCGCCGGCGTTGTAGGCGCACTGGGTCACGGCGCACTGGGTCACTTCCGGCATATCGGTTGCAATGATCATGACGGCCTCTCCGGGCTGCTGGGGACTTACGTTGGAGCCTAGCCCACGCATCGACCAATCGCCAATAGCCTCTCCCACTCCCCATCGGTTATAAAGTGCTCTGACGCGACAAATAGACAAAAAAGATCGCGTGGAGTGAGCGAATGATCAGCAAGCCCTTCCTGTTGGTTTTTGCCCTGCTGTATGTGGCGGTGCTGTTCTGGGTGGCCTGGCGCGCCGAGCGGCGCAAGGGCTGGCTGCTGCGCTACCGCCCCTTGGTCTATGCCCTGACCCTGGCGGTCTACTGCAGTTCCTGGACCTTCTTTGGCGCCGTGGGCCAGGCGGTCAACAGCACCTGGAGCTACCTGCCCATCTACCTCGGCCCCATGCTGCTGTTCCTGTTCGGCGGCGGCTTCCTGCGCAAGCTGATGCTGGTGAGCGAGCGGCAGAAGGTCACTTCCGTTGCCGACTTTATCGGCTCCCGCTACGGCAAGAGCCAGGGACTGTCCGCGCTGGTGACCCTGCTGGCGATCGTCGGCAGCCTGCCCTATATCGCCCTGCAGCTGCGCGCTGTGACCATGGCCTGGGACACGGTCGGCGATGGGCCGGCCTCCGGCAGTTTTATCGATCTCGACACCGCCCTGGCCACCGCACTGCTGATGGGACTCTTCGCCATTCTGTTCGGCACCCGTCACATGGAGGGGCGCGAGCGCAACCGCGGGGTGGTGGCGGCCATTGCCCTGGAGTCGGTGGTCAAGCTGTTCGCCTTTGGCGCGGTGGCCGTGCTGGCCACCGGGCTGTTGCTCGACGGCGGCGATGTGATTTCCGCCGGGCAACTGGATCCCCTGGTGCCGGACGCCAATTTCCTCACCCAGACCCTGCTGGCCACGGTGGCGATCATCTGCCTGCCGCGGCAGTTCCATATGGCGGTGGTGGAGTTCCAGGACCAGCGCGACCTGCGCACCGCGCGCTGGCTGCTGCCCCTGTACCTGGGGCTCTTCTCCCTGCTGATCCTGCCCATCGCCCTGGTGGGGGAGCCGCTGCTGGCCCTCGGGTTGCCGGAACCGGACAGCCTGGTGCTGACCCTGCCCATGGTCGGGGGCAACAGCGCGCTGACCCTGCTCGCTTACATCGGCGGTTTCTCCGCCGCCACCGGCATGGTGATCGTGGCCGCGGTGACCCTGGCGGTGATGATCTCCAACGAACTGGTGGCGCCCCTGTGGCTGTTCCTGAGTCGCTACACTCCCCTGTCCGCCGCATCCCTGGGCAACCACCTGCGCCTGATCCGCCGGGCCAGCATCCTGTTGCTGCTGCTGATGAGCTGGGGCATGCACAAGGCGATCACCGGAGTGGCGCCGCTGGCGTCCATCGGCCTGCTGTCCTTCGCCGCCGCCGCGCAACTGGCGCCGGCGCTGATCGGCGCCCTCTACTGGCGCCGCGCCCACCGCCTGGGGGTACTGGCCGGACTGGTGGCCGGCTACGGGCTCTGGTTCTACTGCCTGGTGCTGCCGGCGGTGTATCCGCAGCACCTGCTGCTCTCCCAGGGCCTGTTCGGATTCCAGTGGCTGAGGCCGGAGCAGCTGTTCGGCCTCTCGGGGTTGGACCCGCTGAGCCACGGCGTCTTCTGGAGCCTGCTGGTCAACCTGCTGTTGTTCGCCGCGGTATCTCTGGTGCGCCGCCCGCAGGCACGCGACCGCCGCCAGGCGGACGCTTTCGTGGAACTGACCGAACAGGACCGCAGCGCCGACCTGGAGTTGACGGCCATCCAGGTGGGCCAGCTGCGCAGCCTGATGCAGCCCTTCGTGGGGCCGGAGCGCCTGGAGGAGATCTGGGGCGGCTTCGAGCGGCGCAGTCAGCAGCGTCTGTTGGCGGACGATGCGGCGCCGCGCTTTGTGGTACAGGAGTCGGAGGGCATTCTGGCGGGTATCGTCGGCTCCGCCACCGCGCACCAGGTGATGGACCTGCTGCGCAGCAACCGGCCCTTCGGGCTGGAGGATATCGCGCGGCTGGTGGACGGTACCTCACAGAAGCTGCGTTTTAGCCAGGAACTGCTGCAGACCACGGTGGAGACCGTCGGCCAGGGGATCAGCGTGGTGGATGCGGATCTGTGCCTGGTGGCCTGGAACCGGCACTATGTGGAGCTGTTCGACTACCCGGAGCGGCTGCTGTACATCGGCTGCCCGGTGGCCAATCTGTACCGCTACAACGCCGAGCGCGGCCTCTACGGCGCGGGTGTGGACGTCGAGGCGGAGATCGAGCGTCGCCTGGAGCTGCTGCGCCACGGCAGTGCCCATCGCTTCGAGCGCCGCCTGCTCAACGGCACCATCGTGGAGGTGCGCGGCACGCCCATGCCCGGCGGCGGCTTCGTGACCACTTTTACCGATATCAGCGACTACCGCGCTGCGGTGGACGCCCTGGAGGAAAACAAGCGCACTCTCGAAGAGCGGGTGCAGCAGCGCACCGCGGAGCTGCTGCGCAGCAACGAGGCGCTGCAGGCGGAGAACCGCCGTCGCGCCGAAGTGGAGGCGAAGATGCGCGAGCTGCACGCGGCCAAGACCCGCTTCCTCGCCCACACCAGCCACGACCTGCTGCAGCCGATCAACGCCGCGCGCCTGTTTATCGCCTCCGCCCAGCAGAAGGCGGAGAGCTATGCCTGGGCGAAGACCCTGGAGGATATGGCCCATGTGGACAGCGCGCTCAACTCGGCGGAGCAGCTGATCAGCGCGCTGCGGGAGATCAGCCGCCTGGACGCCGGCAACCTCACCCCGAGGCGCGAACACTTTCCGCTGGGGGAGCTGCTCGATGCCCTCACCCTGGAGTTCCGGGCCATCGCCGCCAGCCGCGGCCTGCAGTTGCGCTACGTGCCCACCGCTGCCTGGGTGTACACCGATCGCCACCTGTTGCGCCGCATCCTGCAGAATTTCCTCAGCAACGCGCTGCACTACACCACTCGCGGTCGGGTGCTGCTGGGGGTGCGGCGGCGCGGGGAGGCACTGGAAATCCAGGTGTGGGATACCGGTCCGGGCATAGCGCCGGAAGCCCAGACGCAGATCTTCGAGGAATTTGTGCGGCTATCTCCCGCCAGGGGCTATTTCGCCGAGGGCTATTCCCCTGCCGCCGAGGGCTATTCCTCCGCCGCTGAGGGCTATTCCCCTGTCGCTGAGGGCTCTTCTCCTGCCGCTGAGGGCTCTTCTCCTGCCGCTGAGGGCTCTTCTCCTGCCGCTGAGGGCTCTTCCTCCGCCGGCAGGCCGGCCGACAAGGGGCTGGGCCTGGGCCTGGCGATCGCCAAACGCAGCGCCGACCTGCTGCAGCATCCCATCGGCGTGCAGTCCGCGCCGGGCCGCGGTTCCCTGTTTGGTATCCGCGTGCCCCTGGGCCGGGCCGAGGCGGCGCCGCGGCCGCGGCCGCAGCCGCTGGCGGCGGGCGGTGACCTGTCGGGAATCGGCGTGCTGTGCATCGACAACGAGGAATCGATCCTGCGGGGGATGCAGAGTTTGCTGGCGGGCTGGGGCTGCCGGGTGGTGGCGGCCCGATCCCTGAGAGAGGCCCTGGCGGTCTGGCCCGGCGGCGAGCCGCCGCAGCTGGTGATCGTGGATTACCACCTGGATCGGGGGGAGACCGGCATCGGTGCCCTGGAGGGATTGAGCCGGCACTGGCGACAGCCGCTGCCGGGCATACTGATCAGCGCGGACATCTCCGAACAGGTGCGCGAGGCAGCGGTGGAGCGGGGTTGCTACTACCTGTCCAAGCCGGTGAAACCGGCGGCGCTGCGCAACCTGGTGCGGCGGCTGGCGAGGCGGCAGGTGGTATCGAGCGAGCCCCTGTAGGAGCGGCATTGCGAGTTCCCAACTGTTAGACCAGGGCCGGCGAGGGCTTCGGTGGCGGCGGGGTGAACTGCCCCGGCGGCTCCACGTCCAGGCTGCCCAGGGCCAGTACCGCCTGGGTGCGCGAGCTGACGTTCAGTTTGCGGAACAGCGCGGTGAGGTGCGCTTTCACCGTGGCCTCGGTGACGTTCATCTCGTAGGCGATCTGCTTGTTGAGCAGCCCTTCCGCGAGCATGTTGGCCACGCGGAACTGCTGCGGGGTCAGCGAGGCCACCACGTCCGCCACCGCCAGCTCCGGGGAACCCTCCCCGCGGTGACCGGCCACCGCCTCCGGCAGCCAGATATCCCCCGCCAGAACCTGCCGCAGCGCCCGGGCGATGGTCTCCACTGGCGCTGACTTGGGCAGGAAACCACAGGCGCCGTAATCGATCGCTCGACACATCACTTCCGGCTTCTCGTTGGCGGACACCACCATCACCGGCAGTTCCGGACACTGGCCGCTGAGAAAAATCAGCCCGCTAAAGCCCCGCGCACCCGGCATATGCAGGTCCAGCAACAACAGATCGGCGTCGCCGTGCCCGGCCACGCAGTGCTGCAGGCTCTGCATATCCTCCGCCTCGTACAGTTCGGCACCGGGGAAAGTCTGGGTGATGGACTGGCGCAGGGCGCTGCGGAACAGCGGGTGATCGTCGGCGACAATGAACTTAGGTACCGCATCCTCGGCATTCAAGTGCATGGCCATCGCTCCCTCATTATCAATAGCCCCTTGGCAGGGGCGGCGCGCACGAATTTTATACTTTTTGCAGTGTACGCGGGTGTCTTGAGACTTTGTTATTGTTTATTGCTATTGGAATACGGCTGAGCGGCTTTTCCCTGCCGGTACGTTCTCTATTCTCCCTGTAGGAGCGGCCCATGGCCGCGATCGACCTTAGCTACGAAGTGAGATCGATCGCGGGCATGGCGGATGGCCGCCCCGCCGCTCCTGCAGGGGGTAGTATTTCCCGACCCCGAGTCCCGAGTCCCGAGTCCCGAGTCCCGAGTCCCGAGCTGGGGCTCGGCGCTCCCGGCTAGGCCGTCTGCGCCAGCGCGACGCGGCCGTCGATCAGTTGCTGCACCACCGAGGGGTCCGCCAGGGTGGAGATATCCCCCAACTGGTCGCACTCGTCCGCGGCGATCTTGCGCAGGATGCGCCGCATGATCTTGCCGGAGCGGGTCTTGGGCAGGCCCGGGGCCCACTGGATCACATCCGGGGTGGCGATGGGACCTATTTCGCTGCGCAGCCAGTCGCGCAGGGCCCGGCACATTTCCTCGCTGGGTTCCCGGTCGCTGTTCAGGGTCACGTAGATGTAAATACCCTGGCCCTTGATCTCGTGGGGGAAGCCCACCACCGCGGCTTCGGCCACGGCCTCGTGGGCCACCAGCGCGCTCTCCAGTTCCGCGGTGCCCATGCGGTGGCCGGACACGTTGAGCACGTCGTCCACGCGCCCGGTGATCCAGTAGTAGCCATCGGCGTCGCGGCGGGCGCCGTCGCCAGTGAAGTACATGCCCTCGAAGGTGCTGAAATAGGTGTCGATAAAGCGCTGGTGGTCGCCGAACACGGTGCGCATCTGGCCGGGCCAGCTGTCCAGCAGCACCAAATTGCCCTCGGCGGCGCCCTCCAGGAGTTTGCCCTCGTTGTCCACCAGCGCCGGCCGCACGCCGAAAAAGGGGCGGGTGGCGGAGCCGGGTTTGAGCGCGGTGGCGCCGGGTAGGGGGGTGAGCATGGCGCCGCCGGTCTCCGTCTGCCACCAGGTGTCCACGATCGGGCAGCGGCCGCGGCCGAAGTTGCGGTGGTACCAGTTCCAGGCCTCGGGGTTGATGGGCTCGCCCACGGTGCCCAGCAGGCGCAAACTCTCCAGGCTGGCGCCGGCGGTGGGCTTGTCGCCCTCGGCCATCAGCGCGCGGATGGCGGTAGGGGCGATATACAGGGTCTGGATTTTGTGCTCGTCGATAATCTGCGCCACCCGGGTCACGTCCGGGTAGTTGGGCACACCCTCGTACATCACCGTGGTGGCGCCGTTGGCCAGCGGTCCGTAGATGATGTAGGAGTGGCCGGTGACCCAGCCGATGTCCGCGGCGCACCAGTAGCGCTCGCCACGGCGGTAGTCGAAGACGTATTCGTGGGTCAGGGAGGTGTAGGTGAGGTAGCCGCCGCTGGTGTGCAGCACGCCCTTGGGTTTGCCGGTGGAGCCGGAGGTGTAGAGGATAAACAGCGGGTCCTCCGCGTTCATTTCCTCCGCTGCGCAGTCGTCGCTCTGCTGTGCCACCAGTTCGCCGTAGTCGCAGTCGCGGGCGGAATCCCAGGGGACTTGGTCGTCGGTGTAATTGACCACCACCACCTTGTCCACAGAGGTCTCCCGGCACAGGGCCACGGCCCTGTCCACATTTTCCTTCAGCACCACCGATCTGCCGCCGCGCTTTCCGGCGTTGGCGGTGATTGCGATGCGCGATTTGCCGTCGTCCATGCGTCCGGCCAGCGCCTCCGGGGAAAAGCCTGCGAAGACCACGGAATGCACGGCGCCGATACGGGCACAGGCGAGCATGGCCACCGCCGCCTCGGGAATCATCGGCATATAGATGGTCACCACATCGCCCTTGCGCACGCCCAGGGATTTGAGGCCGTTGGCGAAACGGCACACGTCCGCGTGCAGCTGCCGGTAGCTGATCTCGCGGAAGATCCCGGGCTCGTCGCCGACCCATAAAATGGCGGTATTGTCGCCGTGCTCGTCCAGATGGCGGTCCAGGCAGTTGGCGGATACGTTCAGGGTGCCGTCGGCGTACCAGCGGATATGCAGATCGTCCTTGGCGAAGGACGTGTCCTTCACCTGGGTGTAGGGTCTGATCCAGTCCAGCCGCCGACCCTGTTCGCGCCAGAATCCCTCGCTGTCGTCGATGGAGCGACTATACATCTCGAAATAGTCGGCTTCGTTCAGCAGTGATTGTTCGGCGTAGGCCGTGGGGACTGGGTGGACGGTTTCTCGGGACACGGCGGGGCCTCTTCGGTCTTATAACTTACCGGCATTCTGCATTTCCGCATCCGTAGTGCGTATTAGACATAAGTCGAATCAGGCTCCGCTCCCGCTATTAGACATTAGTCGAAAGCACCCCCGATTTAGACCAATGGTTAATAGCCGCGCCCGCGAATAAGAGATTACATCTGTACCCGAGATAAAAAAATCTTGGGAGGATGAGGGAATGTCCAGTAGAGAGAACAAAGAGAACAATACTGTCCGCCTGTCCACGGGCGCCCTGGCGTTATCGGCGATGATCCCGCTGGCGGCGGGGGCGCAGGCTACCAACGAGGAACTGCAACTGCGCGTCGAGGAGCTGCAGGCGCAGGTTTCACAACTGGCCGAAGAGGCAAAGCGCCGGGAGGTGGTGGCAAACCCGGAGCCGGAGCAGCCGCAGGAGGGCACGCAGATCGAGATCGGCGGTTTTATGAAACTCGATAGCCAGTTCAGCGACTACTCCGATGGCAGCTCCGCCACCGCCGGTATCGGCGAGGATTTCCTGGTGCCCTCCACCATTCCGGTGGGCGGCGAGGACGGGGATACCAAGTACCACTCCCACGCCAAGTCCTCGCGGCTGTTTATCAAGAGTCATACGGCCCTGGCCGGCGGCCACGTGAACACCCACCTGGAGATCGACGCCATGGCCAGCGGCCAGGGCGACGAGCGCATCAGCAACTCCTATTCCCAGCGACTGCGCCACGCCTATGTGGACTGGCATATCGATGAGAACCGCAGCCTGCTGGCCGGTCAGACCTGGTCCACCTTTTTCAATGTGGGCGCGCTGCCGGAGGGCATGGATTTTGTCGGCCCGGTGGGCACCATTTTTGAACGCCAGCCACAGCTGCGCTACACCCATAAAGTCGGCGGCGGCAGTTTTCAGATCTCCGCGGAGAATCCGGCCTCCACCCTGTACAACGGCACGGAAAACCCCTACGACGACAACAGCGTGCCGGACATCGTCCTGCGCTACAACAACAGCATCGGCGATTTCAGCTATTCGGTGGCCTCCATGAGCCGGGAGCTGGCCTACGAGGATGGCGCCACCGATGAGTCGGTGCGCGGTTATGCGGTCAGCGTATCCGGAAAATACCAGTTCGGGCGCGACGATATCCGTTTTATGCTCAGCTCCGGCAATGCCCTGGGGCGCTATATGGGCCTGAACGGTTTTCGGGCCGGCATTATTGAAGCGGATGGCGATATCGAACTGATCGACCAGGCCGGTGGCTTTGTGGCACTGCGCCATTTCTGGAGCGAGCAGTGGCGCAGCAACCTGGTGCTTTCGGCCTCCACCGCGGACAATCCGGATACCGTGTCCGACGTCACCGCTTCCGACTACCGGAGCATGCACCTGAATCTGCTCTATTCACCGGTTCCCAAAATCACCCTGGGAGGCGAATATATCCTGGCGAGCAAGGAGGTGGAGAATGCGAGTGGTATACTGGCGGACGACAAAGGCGAGCTGAGGCGCCTGCAGTTTTCTGTCAAGTATGTTTTCTGACATTCGCCATTCCGGCGTATGCCGGAATCCATGCTCCGGAGAGCTTGACCCCGGCCTTCGCCGGGGTCACGACCTGAGAAGATTCCGATAAATCGATATCCGATAACTTGATAACAACAGCGGAGATAAAAAGATGAGTTTCGAAAGCGAACAACACGCCAAAGACTACTGGAGGGAGAATCTGCGCCTGATGCTCACCCTGTTGTGCATCTGGTTTGCGGTGTCCTTCGGCTTCGGAATATTGCTGGTGGATGTGCTTAATGCCATCAAGCTGGGAGGGTTCAAGCTGGGCTTCTGGTTCGCCCAGCAGGGTTCCATTTATGTGTTTCTGGTATTGATCGCCGTCTACGTGGCCAAGATGAATAAACTGGATCGCAAGTACAACGTGCACGAAGACCACGAAGACGAAGACGAATTCGAGGAAGCACTCGAAGAAGAGTTCGGTCAATAGGAGCCCATCATGGATATTCAAACCCTTACCTTTTTGATTGTCGGCGCCACCTTTGCGATCTATATCGGTATCGCCATCTGGTCCCGCGCCGGCTCCACCCACGATTTCTACGTGGCCGGCGGCGGCGTACACCCGGTGGCCAACGGCATGGCCACCGCAGCCGACTGGATGTCCGCGGCCTCGTTTATCTCCATGGCCGGACTGATCTCCTTTATGGGCTACGACGGCGCCGTCTACCTGATGGGCTGGACCGGCGGCTATGTGCTATTGGCACTGTGTCTGGCACCCTACCTGCGCAAATTCGGCAAGTTCACCGTGCCCGCGTTTATCGGCGACCGCTACTATTCGAATACGGCGCGTACTGTGGCGGTAATCTGCGCGGTATTTGTGTGTTTCACTTATGTGGCCGGACAGATGCGCGGCGTGGGGGTGGTCTTCTCCCGCTTCCTGGAAGTGGATATTACCACCGGGGTGATTATCGGCATGGGGGTGGTATTCTTCTACGCGGTGCTCGGCGGCATGAAGGGCATTACCTATACTCAGGTGGCCCAGTACTGCGTGCTGATCTGCGCCTACCTGGTGCCGGCGATTTTCATCTCCATCATGATGACCGGCCACGTGATTCCGCAGATCGGCTTCGGCTCTGAACTGGCCGATGGCTCAGGCACCTACCTGCTGGATAAGCTCGACGGCCTGTCGACGGAGCTGGGTTTTACCGAGTACACCTCGGGCACCAAGAGCACCATCGACGTCTTCTTTATCACTGCCGCGCTGATGGTGGGTACCGCCGGTCTGCCCCATGTGATCGTGCGCTTCTTTACCGTGCCCAAGGTGCGCGACGCGCGCAAATCCGCCGGCTGGGCGCTGCTGTTTATCGCTCTGCTGTACACCACTGCGCCGGCCATCGCCACCTTCGCGCGGGTGAATATGATCGACACCATCAACGGGCCGGAAGGCGAGGGCACTCCCCACGCCGAGGCACCCGGCTGGATCGGCAACTGGGAGAACACCGGCCTGATCAGTTGGGAGGACAAGAACGAAGACGGCCGCATGTTCTACGCCGGTGACGAGCGCAACGAAATGACCATCGACCGCGACATCATGGTACTGGCCAACCCGGAAATCGCCGACCTGCCGGCCTGGGTGATCGCGCTGGTGGCCGCCGGTGGTATTGCCGCGGCGCTGTCCACCTCGGCGGGCCTGCTATTGGTAATCTCCACGTCGATTTCCCACGACCTGTTGAAACGGAATTTGATGCCGAATATTACCGACAAGCAGGAACTGAGCTACGCGCGCATCTCCGCGGCGGTGGCCATCTGTGTAGCGGGATACCTGGGAATCAATCCACCGGGCTTTGTGGCGCAGGTGGTCGCCTTCGCCTTTGGCCTCGCGGCGTCGTCCTTCTTCCCGGCGATTATCATGGGCATCTTCTATAAGCGCATGAACAAGGAAGGGGCGATCGCGGGCATGCTCTCCGGCATTCTCTTTACCGCGGCCTATATCATTTACTTCAAGTTTATCAACCCGGCGGCCAACAGCCCGGAAAACTGGTGGTTCGGCATTTCCCCGGAGGGCATCGGCACCCTGGGCATGGTGCTCAACTTTGCGGTGGCGATTGCGGTTGCCAGGGTTACCAGCGAAGCACCGGCGCATGTGCAGGAAATGGTGGAGAGCATCCGCTTCCCGAAAGGGTCGGGGGAGGCCAGTGCGCACTGATCCCTGACTGAAAACACCTTACGGTCCTTGGCGAGACACTTGTTCCCTCAGAAGTGTCTTGCCTTTTTTTGCCATTTCGGGCTTGAGATCTCTTTGTAGGAGCCGGCTTGCAGACCGGGATTCGCTGTTTTTGTAGGGTGGGCAAAGCGCAGCGTGCCCATCGAAGCCGCGGATGATGGGCAGGTCGCTAAGCTCCGTTGACTCGTACCATCCATGGCGCTCGCCCGCTTCGCGGGCGCCTGCGGCGTCCAAATCGGCAATCCCGCCGATTTGTGCCCATCCTACGGAGGTTGCAACGCTTAAGTCAGTGCCATTCGGCTCAGAGTCGGCAAGTACTCAAGCTGCCGTCCATGAAGCTATTGCCGGCCCGGCCATCATGGCCGGTCGCAAAAATGCGCAGCGAGTGGTACTCGCTATACGCGAATTTTTGCCCAAGCGGGCTCCTACACCGCAGATGTCTTTCAGCGAACCGTGTGCAAAAACTGCAAATGCCGCTCGTACTGGGCGAGGATATTGGTGAGCAGCTGGTCCCTGGTCCAGCCCATGACGTCGTAGTCCTGGCCGCCTTCCTGCAGGTGCACTTCCGCACGGAAATATTTTTCCGGGGAGCCGTCGTCCACCTCGTCATTCAGTTCCGCGTCCGGATTAGGGGCGCTGGGCTTCAGGTGGGCCTTGGGATGTATGCCGTAGATGAAATCGATTTCCCCGCTCTGGAGCACTTCCAGGTAAACGGAGTGATTCACCTGGCTGACCGTTGCGGAAAAGCCGTTTTTCTCCATCTCGCGGGCAAATTCCCGCAGCGTCGGTTCCCCGACTTCGCGAATATACTCGCGAACTTCCTCCAGCGAGGGCAGGCGCACCAGGTTTTTCAGTCGCCGCCGCCAGGAGACCGGGCTGCCCAGGCTGGCGGGGGCCACCGGCGCGCTCTGTGCAATCCGCTTGGCGGTGTCCCTGCGCAGGGCCGCGATCAGGCCGTACATGGCCACCAGCAGTATTACGGAAAAGGGCAGCGCGCTGGCGATCACCGCCGTTTGCAGTGACTTTAGCCCGCCGGCCAGCAGCAGGGCAATGGCCACAACACCGATCAGGCCGCACCAGAAGATGCGCTGCCATACCGGCGTGTCGTCGCGCCCGTGGGAGGCGAGCATGTTTACCACCATGGCCCCGGAATCCGCCGAGGTCACAAAGAAGACCACCACCATCACCACCGCGAGCAAGGAAAAGAACCCCGACATAGGGAACTGTTCCAGGAACTGGAATAGCGCCAGCGACTCGTTCTCGCTCACTATCCGGCCCAGCGAGGTCAGCCCCTCGTCCAGGATCATATGAATGGCGGAATTGCCGAACACCGTCATCCACAACAGGGTGATCCCGGCGGGTACCAGCATGGCGCCGACGATAAATTCGCGAATGGTGCGCCCGCGGGAGATCCGCGCGATAAAAAGCCCCACAAAGGGTGACCAGGACATCCACCAGCCCCAGTACAGAATGGTCCAGCCCCCCAGCCAGTCGGTGGGCGCGTAGGCGTAGAGATTGAAGGTGCGGCTCACCAGCACCGAAAGGTAACTACCGAAATTCTGCACGAAAGTCTGCAGCAGGTACACGGTGCTGCCGAGCAGAAGTACCATCATCAGCAGCAATATCGCCAGCCCCATATTCAGCTGCGACAGCCGCTTGATGCCCAGGTCCAGGCCCATCACCACGGAGATGGTGGCCAGGATGGTGGTGATCACGATCAGTACCACCTGCGGCCCCGTGCCCACCGGAATATCGAACAGGTGATTGAGTCCGGCGTTGATCTGCAGCACGCCATAGCCCAGAGTAGTGGCCACGCCGCACACGGTGCCGACAATGGCGAAGACATCCACCGCGTGGCCAATGGGGCCGTGGATGCGCTCGCCGATCAACGGGTAGAGCGCCGAGCGCAGGGTGAGCGGCAGATCGTGGCGGTAGCTGAAATAGGCCAGGATCAGTGCGACGATGGCGTAGATGGCCCAGGCGTGCAGCCCCCAGTGGAAAAAGGTGAGTACCATGGCTTCGCGCGCGGCAGCCACGGTGCCGGTTTCACCCACCGGGGGCGACAGGTAGTGCATCACCGGCTCGGCGACACCGAAGAACAGCAGGCCGATTCCCATACCGGCGGAAAACAGCATCGCGAGCCAGGAGCCATAACCGTAATCCGGTTTCGAGTGTTCGGGCCCGAGCCTGATCTCGCCGAATCTGGATACACCGATCATCACTACACTGATGAGGATGATCGCCACTACCAGTACGTAGTACCAGCTCATATTGGCCACGATACCCGCCTGCACCGCCTTGAAGCGCGCGGTGGCGTCGTCGGCGAATAGCACTGCGTAGGCCACCAGCAACAGCAGTGCCCCGGTGGCCGTGTAGAATACCGGTGGGTCGAAATGCGCTTTTTTGTCGCTTTTGGGAGGCTTCATGGCTGTTATTCCTCGGTGCTGCTTGCGAGCGCGGCGGGTTAAAGGCGCTTATTCTAACGTAGCTGAGCCCCATACTTAAAATTTTCGCGAATAACCAGATGCTTTTTCATGATTGAAATTTCCAGGAATCTGAGGATAGCCGAATCCGAAGTGGAGCTGAGCGCGGTGCGCGCCCAGGGCGCCGGCGGCCAGAATGTCAACAAGGTGGCAAGCGCGATTCATCTGCGCTTCGATATCCGTGCCTCCTCGCTGCCGGAGGAAGTCAAGCAGCGCCTGCTGGCCCTGCGCGACCGGCGTATTTCTTCCGACGGTGTGGCCGTGATCAAGGCCCAGCGCTTCCGCACCCAGGAAAAGAACCGTGCGGATGCGCTGGAACGGCTCTGCGCCCTGATCGAAAAGGCGACCGGTACACCCAGGAAGCGCATCGCCACCAAACCCAGCAGGGCCGCGAAAGAGCGGCGGTTGAAGAACAAGACGCGGCGGGGGCAGGTGAAGGTGTGGCGTGGTAAGGTCAGTGAATAGGGTGGTTGGTGGTAAGTGTAGGGTGCGCCGCGCGCACCATGAACTCCAGCACTCCCCGGTGCGTACGCCGCACCCTACGGCTGCGGTTCACACAAACATCGAATAGGAGCTTTTATGTCTGTGCGCTACGACGCCGGTGAACTGCAGCAGTTTGCCACCGAACTCTTCAAGCGAGCTGGCCTTACCGGGGAGCGGGCCTCGGTGATGGCCGATGTTTTCCTGCAGGCGGATCTGCTCGGCTTCACCACCCACGGCCTCAACCGGGTGGCGAGCAACCTGCGGTGGCTGCTGGATGGCGAATCCCGACGCGAGGGGGAGCCGCGTGTGCTCGCCGACCGCGGTAACTGCTTCAACTGGGACGCCGACTTTCTGCCCGGCCCCTGGGTGCTCACCCAGGCGGTGGAGCAGGCGCTGGAGAGGCTGCCGGAGCAGGGAATGGTCACCGCCACCATTCGCCGCAGCCAGCACATCGCCTGCCTGGCCGCCTATCTGCCGCCGGTGGTCGAAAAGGGTTACGTGGCGCTGCTGACCTGTTCCACCCCTTCGGAGAGCACCGTCAGCGCCCAGGGTGGCATAGACCCGCTGTTTTCCGCCAACCCCATTGCCTTCGCCGCCCCCGCCGGGGAGTACCCGCTGTTGTTCGATATCAGCATGTCGGTCACCGCCGGAGGCTACGTCAGCCGGGCGCAACGGGAGGGCAGGAAACTGTCGGGCGAATACCTCAAGGACAGGGAGGGCAACCTGTCCGACGATCCGGCCGCCTTCGAAAACGGTGGCAGCATCCTGCCGGTGGGCGGCGCCGACCATGGATACAAGGGCGCGGCGCTCAGCGCCATGCTGGAGGTGCTGTCCATGGCCCTGGGCGGTTACGGTCGGGGAGACGAAGAATCGAAAGGAGACGATGAGGCCAACTCGGTATTTCTGCAGATTATCGATCCCGAGGCATTCGGCCCGCGGGCGGATTTTCTGCGCCAGACCAGGGCGCTGTGCCACCTGTGGGAATGCAGTCGCAGCGAGGGCGGCTCTCCGGCTCGAGTGCCCGGCCAGCGCGCCTGGGCCGCCCGGGCGCGACAGCTGGAGGAGGGGGTGGAGCTCTATCCCTCCATCATGAAGGACCTGGAGCCCTGGGCGGAAAAGCTGGGCGTAATGCCGCCCAAACCGCTTTGAAGGTTTGTGGGAGCCTGGTCGCAGACCAATAAGCGGTGGAACGTCAGCCTTTCGTCACTCCAACGAAATGATCTTGCCCACCAAGGACGGACACCCGTTAAGCGAGAAACTACGCACAGAAGTACCCCTCGGCACGATCATCCATCTCTCTCACAGCAGGGACTTCAACCTCCGAAAGTTACTTTCAAACGTTTCGGAGCACTCTTCCTACATCTATCTGAAAATATTTGACTGCCCCTTGCTGTAATTTCTGTGTTGGACTTGTACTAGTCGTTATAAACCTGTTGCCAGATTTGCACGAAGAGCTTCGTTTGTAGGGCATCGGTGGGCCAATGTAGGGCATCCAACGTCTGACAGAAGTGGGAGGATAGTTGTTGAGGCCGTAAAGAATCCCACTAAAAACTATTGAAATACAAGGCCTTGGTGTCAACTCAGGTCTCCAAAACCGCTTTTGGCATAGAAATCGCTTTATTAATACTGAGTCGTTATAACTTATTAGTACAAGTGGACTTCATTCAAACCGGGGCATTGCTCAACCGTGATGTAAGAGCAGCCTGAAATTTTCAGAATAGGGGGGTACATGAACACAATCAATAAGCTGATCCTGCTTGCAGGGGTATCAGGATGCTCTTCGCTGGCTTTTTCCGAAGAGCAATTAGGGGATATATTTGACAACGGAAGTCTGGATGGAAATATCAGAGCCTACTACAACATCCGGGAGTATGAGGATCGTACCGATGAAAGTGCTTTCTCCTTAGGGGGAGCGCTACGAGCTGAGACCGGTAAAGTAGGCCCGATCAAGATCGGTGCAGGATACTACACCGCTCAGGATCTTGGCACGAACGACGACGACCCAAACAAGGTGAATGGCCGTTTGGGCAGTGATCTGGAAGTGTTGGGGGAGGCCTACCTGAAATTTGATGCCGGGCATACCGTAGCTACCCTGGGGCGACAGAAAGTCAATACTCCTTTTGCCAACTCTGGCGATGCTTTCATTATCCCCTTTACGTTTCACGGGTACAGCGTCACCAATAAAAGCCTGAAAGATATCTCCTTCGAGGCCAACTATCTTAGTAAGATTAAGAACCGTAATAGTGAAACATTTGCGGACGTCAACTCGTGGACAGCAAACCGGTATGGGGTCGCTGCCCCTGCTGGAACAGGCAGCATGGCCAACCTGGGGGCTGTATACGGAGCCGGACCTGTCAATCTGGAGGCATGGTTCACCCGGCTTTCGGGATTCTTTGACACCCTGTACGTCAACGGTAGCTATAGCGCCTCAATCTCCGATAGTGTCAAACCCTTTGTGGGTCTGCAATATGCCGCGCAACGTGAAAGTGGTGACGAAATACTGGGCAGGGTCAATTCGAGCCTTTATGGCGTTAAATTTGGCACGGCACTGGGGCGCTCAAAGGTCACTTTGGCCTATAACAGTGTCACTACGGAGGAAACTGCTTTTCGGAATGGTGCATTTCTGGCTCCTTTCAGTTACTCCACCAGCCCGCTCTACACTAATAACATGCTGCAGACCTTGGAGAACGTGGATGCCGGTGAGGCATTAAAGCTAACCTTCAATCATAGTTTCTCCAGTAAAGTGAAAGTTAAATTTAGTTATGCGACCTTTGATTTCGATCAGGCAGCGAATCGGGAGGCGACAGATTTAGATGTGACCTATGCGCTCGACCAGTATCTGGAAGGTTTATCCTTTCGCTGGCGATTGGAGATAGTGACTTCCGATGTCGATTCTGTTGAACAAGTCAACCACCGGTTCCAGACACAGTTTGCCTTCTAAAAATTGTCGATAAGCTGATATTTTCTATCGCAAAGATCTGGCATAGGTATCTTATCTTTAAAGCTGCCTATGCCATTCTTGCTTTGTAACTGTTGAAAGCTTTCTCGAAGTCACCATATTTCCATTCCCAGAGTGGTATCTCTCCCTACCTTAGAGTTTGTTTCATAATCTCTCGTCTCTGAGCGTGACCGGGAGGAATGGTCCTTTGCGGGACCGTTGTGAATACGTCCTTGTACCTTCACCCCTTCACCGTCGGTGTCCATATCTCCGACAGTCCCGCAAGGGACCATCCCTATTCCAATCAATTTTATGACCGTTCTTTGTATTGTGGTACTCCTGGCGCCCGTCATTTCGTCCGCCTCAGTATCCATTTTCCGGGATGAGCTGTATTACTTGTATTGGCTCAGCGGAATGCATGTGGGTCGGTTGTGCGCCTATAGGGTGCGGGATCGCGGTGTGCGCGCAATGGCGGGGCATTTTCCTATATGGGGAAGATTCCCCAGGAATTAAAGAGACTCTGAAAATATTCAGAAAAAGGTTTATGAATTAACGACTTATACAGTCAGGGAAGCAAGGGGAGGATTTTCTGGCACGGCTTATGCTACTACTAGGTAGGTGGTTATAACATGGCAATACAAGTTAGCTAAATAAACCTTACCGGGGGATGACAATGACAATAACCAAGCTGTTCACAGCAATATTCATGGCCGCAGTTCTGGCGAATACGGCGAGTGCCGAGACGATACGCATTGCGATAGGGCACCAAAGTATGTGTACGGACACCTACACGGCGGGTATCGTCGTTAAGGAGTTGGGCCTGTTGGAGAAGCACCTTCCCAAGTCAGGAAAATATGCTGATGCTGATTACGAGATTTCCTGGAGTGATTATTCCTCTGGTGGCCCAATTACCAACCAGATGATGGCAAACAAGTTGAACTTCGGAGTAATGGGCGATTACCCGCTGATTGTGAACGGAGCCAAGTTTCAGGAAACACAATCTTTGCGCACCAAATATATCGCGGGTACTGGCTATAACCTGAAGGGTAGTGGCAATGCCATTGTCGTTCCCGTCGATTCCGATATTCACACCATTGATCAACTCGCTGGCAAGGAAGTATCGGTTCCCGTAGGTAGCGCAGCTTGGGGGATGCTGTTGAAAGCTATGCAGGACGAAGGGATTCCCGCGAAGGACTATGCCTTAAAGAATCAAAGTCCCGCCGTTGGAGCTGCGAATATTGCCTCTGGCCGAATTGATGCCCATGCGGATTTTTGTCCCTGGTCTGAGTTGATGGAATTTAGGGGGACTGGCCGCAAAATATACGACGGTAGGGAAACAGGTATACCTTATCTTCATGGTGTCGTTGTACGTGAAGACTTTCTGAATCAATACCCTGAAGTTGCCGTTGCCTTTATTAAAGCGGTGCATGAGGCGGGGCAATGGATCAAGGCGGATCCGGTCAAGGCAGTTGATATGATGGAGAATTGGACCGGTGTCGAGAAAGAAGTCCTCTATATCTATTTCTCACAAGGTGGACATCTTACGCTCGATCCGACCATTAAACCAAAATGGGTGGAAGCCCTGAAAGCGGATCACGGTGTCTTAACTAAAGAGATGAATATGCCCCCGCTCGATTTTGAAGAATGGGTGACGGAAGACTATCTGAAAGATGCGTATACTGATCTGGGTATCGATTACGATGCGGAAAAGAACACTATCGTTGATCCAGGTGTTGCCAACGCACAGTTGCCGGTGGAAATCTGGCACTCCAGCAAGGGAATCATATCCTACGCTTCAATAGCTGATTTTCTGAAGGCTATCAAAGAGTTCAGAGAAACAGGTGCAAAATTGAATGCTACCTACGTATACGATAAAGAAACGGGACTAAAACTTTTCGGTAAAACCGCGTTTTTTGTCAAATCTTCAGACGGTTTCAGAGCTTTCCTGAGAAAGCCGGATGCCGATAACTATGCAGTGAAGAACAAAGGTTTGGTTATGCAACTGGAAGAGGCCATCGAAGATTTCGCCAGTTAAACATGATACGCCGGCAGCGATATAAATTATCTGCTGATTATAGAACGTTAGTGAATGGTGGCAGTAATGAGTACATTGTTATCTGATAAAGCTATCAGTATGGATATCCCTGAGGGTTGCGACAGGTCAGTCGATCCTGTCAAGGATGGGTCCGAAATCAGTAATGATTCGGGTCAGGCGCGGGAAAGCGCCATTGAAAACAAATCCGATAGCAGACTGAATGATTTGTTTTTAAGGTATTTTAATCCCGATAAGATCAAGATGGTCGGCATTGGATCCGTGTCGGTAATAGCAGGGGTGCTGATCTGGCATTACGCAACCAAGTACAACTTTAACTATTTCATCAACTTTGAAAATGTCCCGTCTCCGGGAACGGTTGGGTCTGCATTCTTTGTACATGGTGCTGATTCAGAATTTCACACGCATATTCAGGTTAGCATCAAACGAATTCTCATTGCCTATTCACTGGCGGTGATCCTGGGGATTGTGATTGGGGTTATGGTCGGCAGGTCCCGATCCGCGAGAGCCGCCGTTCTTCCATACATAGAGGTACTGCGGCCCATACCGGCAGTTGCCTGGATTCCCCTGGCCATCCTTATGTGGCCAACAGAAGAGTCATCCATTATTTATATCACGTTCCTGGGAGCTCTGTTTCCGATCATCCTCAATACCGTTCACGGCGTTGAACAGACGCCAAAAGTACTTGTGCGGGCAGCTCTGTCCTTGGGAGCCACCCGCCTGGATATTTTCTGGCATGTGGTTTTGCCGGCAGCTCTGCCCAGTATTGCTGCGGGGCTTGCCATTGGTATGGGAGTGAGCTGGTTTTCACTGCTGGCGGGCGAAATAATTTCCGGACAGTACGGTATCGGATATTTTACCTGGAACGCCTATTCACTGATTAACTATCCAGACATTATCGTTGGAATGCTTGTTATCGGTGGCCTGGGGTCCCTGTCCACATATCTGGTCCGTCTGGCTATGGCCCCATCACTGCGATGGAAAAAGACCACACACTAGCTGGCGACTATATGGGGAGATTCAGGATTAGCCTTCATCTGGCTCGAAGAAATAAAGCGCTTTGGCTTGGTATCAGTGCGGGATTTACACTGCTGTATTACACAGTGTTGCTTCTGGCACCGATGATAAAGTTCCAACAGTGGCCAAACTACGTTACTACTTATAATTGGCTCGAGAATACGGGAAGAATTATAGCCTCTACACCATCGTGGGCAGATAGACTGACGATAATTAAAGATGAATGGCTGTTTGAGATCGGATATATGAACCATGACTTCGGTATCGGGATATCGCAATGGAGTTTATTTGTAGCACCGGCAAAGATACTGGAGATAATGGCATTCGGCGCTTTTCTTGGGGTGCTCTTCCTGATTATCCGCAGTATCGGCGAAGTCAGCTGTTCAAAGCGGCATCTGTGGGCCGCGCAAGCCACAGGGGGAGTAGGTGCTGGTCTTGTTGCGTTGACCTCGATTTCACTTTCCTGGGTAGTCTGTTGTGCCACCCCTAGCTGGGTGGTCGGTCTGGCCATGATGGGCTTAGGGGTCTCAACTTCCTTATGGCTTGAACCCATAGGGTGGTGGTTACATATGGCTGGATTTGGATTGTTGTTATCAGCATTATACGTTGCCGCCGGATATTTACCTGATATAGATAAAAACGTAGATGCTCACCCCGACAGCCCCTCTCCCCTTTTGTGGGATAGGTTAGCGAGAGGGGAGAGCAGTCACGATAAAACTAGAACCTAGACCCTGGAGTTGGAGCAAGTAATGAATATGAAGCTCGTAGTGGAGCCGGATCCAAGAACACAGCCCGGTCGAAAAAAAGCGAACGGCCGGGGACATATAGAAATTGATAACGTCACGATTGATTTTAGATCAGGGACAACCTTCAATAGAGCCGTTGAAAAAACCACCTTAGACATACAGCCCGGGCAATTTGTCTGTATTCTCGGGCCGTCAGGTTGTGGTAAATCAACGTTACTTAATTCTGTCGCTGGTTACGTGCAGCCAACCACCGGCCAGGTATTGGTGGACGATCGTCCGGTGACCGGTCCGGGGCCGGACCGGGGAATGGTATTCCAACAATATTCATTATTCCCGTGGAAAACCGTTCATCAAAACATAGCATTCGGTCCAAAGTTGGCCGGCCGTAGTTCGCGTGAGTGTGATTCCATTGCCAATACCCTGTTGTCGATGATAGGGCTGAGCAAAATCGCGAATAAACTGCCCGGCGAGCTATCTGGTGGTATGCAGCAAAGGGTCGGTATAGCTCGGGCGCTGGCTAACTATCCCGATGTGTTACTGATGGATGAGCCGTTTGGTGCCTTGGATGCTCAAACCCGCCTGATTATGCAAGAGAGCCTGCTGGATATCTGGTCGGAATTTGAAATCACGGTGTTGTTCGTAACTCATGATGTTGACGAAGCAATCTTCCTGGCCGATAGGATCCTGATTATGAGTACCAGCCCGGGATCCATTATCGCTGACCTGAGTGTGAATTTGGAGAGGCCGAGAAAGGGAGATCTGGCGACCAGTGATGAGTTCGTGAGGCTTAAGCGAAAGTGTCTTTCATTTATTCGCCAGGAGAGCCTTAAGGCATTTTCAGAGTTGGGGGAGTGATAATGAGAATTATATGGGCGCTTGTTTCCTGTCTGATTCTTTGTGGATTTTCAGAAGCTCATGGCTCGGGAGAGAAAAACCGGATTTTCAAGGATTCCAGGCCTCTCCCCGAGTTCTCGCTGCTGGATCAGCACAGAAAGACCTACGACTTGGATCGACTGAAGGGAAGATGGGCGCTGATATTTATCGGCTTTACATCCTGTCCTGATGTTTGCCCGGTAACTCTCATGAAGCTGGAAGCTGTTCGAGCAGAGTTGGGATTGCAGTTCTCCCCGTCCCGAATTCCAGAAATCGTATTCTTGGCGGTGGACCCGCAGCGGGATGCACCGGTTCTGGCGGAGTACCTGGCCCACTTCCACCCTGACAATGTTGGCATTACGGGTCCGACGGAGCAGATTGATACTCTGGTATCCGGCATAGGTGGCTTTTACCGGCTGGGTAAACCTGGGCGCGGTAGTGCTCACTATGACGTCACGCACACCGCAGCCATAGCGGTAGTCAACCCGAAAGCTGAACTGGTGGCAGAGATAAGTCAACCCCTAGATGTACAGGAAGTTTCGGAATTTCTAACTCATTTGATCCGAAGAGGAAAAAGACCATGAGAAGGCTGTCACCTGTGTGTACCTTCGCTATAGCTCTGGCGATGACCCACTGGGCGAATGGTGCTGATAGGGAAGATGTTCACCCGACCTCCGAAGTGATTATTGCGGACGCCTGGCAGCCAGACGCACCTTCTTTGGTGAAGGCAGGCTATTTTACCTTGACAAACACTTCATCAGAAAAAATTACTCTGATAGAGGTAATGAGTTCAGCGTTCGAGTCGGTTGAAATGCACCGCTCCGTTGTGGTGGAGGGAATAGCCGGTATGGAGGCATTGGAGCGCCTGAGTATAGCTCCTGGAGAAACGGTAAAGTTTGAACCGGAATCTCTACATCTAATGATGCAAAAGCCGAAGCGGACGCTTGGTGAGGGTGATCATATTGATGTCGCTCTGGTGTTCAGCAATGGCGCAACCAAATCATTCACAATGCCTGTCAAGACCCGCCGGGCCGGATATGGCTCAGCTTCCCATGAGGGGCATCATGAGTAAGCTCCCTTTCCTGCAACTGCCTCTTGTTGCTCTGGCCCTTTTGGGTGGGGCTATTGGCAATGCGGGAATGATCGACAAGAAGGGGATGGCACCTTGGGAAACCTGTGCCCTGTGCCACGGCGCGGACGGCATTAGTCATGCGGACAAGTTCCCCAAGCTTGCCGGGCAAAAAGAAGCTTACATTGCCCGCCAGGTTCTGGATTTTTCAACGGGTAGAAGGAGCAACGACAACGGCCAGATGCGTTCAATCCTCTCTGAACTGGAGTCGGGAGAGTTGGAGCGTGTCGCCAGTTATTTTGCACGGCTTCCCCCGCCCGAGGCCGGTCTGGAGGACCTGGACACCCCCCTGGATAGCAGACGCTACAACCTGGGGCGATCAACATTCTGCACCGGTCGGGACGATGTCCCCGCCTGTATCGGCTGCCATGGCAGCGGCGACCCTTCAATGCCCTGGCTCGATGCCCAACACCGTCAGTATCTGCGCAAACAGATTATTGATTTCAAAGAGGGTGTGCGCAACAACGATAAGGGTATGGCAATGCAAAAAGCGGTCAGAGAGCTTACTGGGGAGGAAATTGAAGCCGTTGCTTATTACTTGTCATTGACGCGTTTTGAACGCGCCAAAAACAAGTTCTCGTGCACTTCAATAGAGCGCTGAAGCGCACTGAAAAGGGGCATGTTAAATCAGGTTTTAGCGGATGCAGCGGTTAGGCGAAATTTCCCTAAAATTAGCTTATATTTTGCTTGTTATAACAAGTTATAATAAGTAGTATAGAAGGCTACAGGAGGCAGAATTTATGAAACCACTGCAACCGAAAGATATGTCACATCAACCTCTTTATCTGCAGATAAAAGAGGCGCTGAAAAGGCAAATCCTCGCGGGAGAATATGCGCCTTACCAGCGTATGCCCTCGGAAAGTGAGCTAATGAAGAACTTCGGCGTGAGTCGTATTACAGTTCGGCAGGCCCTGAGAGATCTGCACAGTGAAGGGCTTATTTTCTCAGCGCAGGGAAAAGGTACCTTCGCCAGCAAACCCAAGGCGACCCAGGACATTAAGCACTTGCAGGGATTTGATGAGGCAATGAAGCCCCAGGGCTATGAGACGTCTGCACGCCTGGTCAGCATTCGCGAAACGAGCGTGAGTAAGAATGTGCAGGAAAATCTGGGGCTTACTGCCAAGGAAAGGGTAGTGGAAGTTGTGCGTGTTCGATACCTCAATCGCGAACCGGTGTCAGTGGACAGCTCCTACTTCCCGATGGCCATTGGTACAGGGCTTTTCTCGAAGGATCTGAGCCAGGACATATTTCCGATGCTGGAAAATCAGCTTGGAATAGAACTCGGTGAGGCTGAAATAAGCCTGGAAGCGCGCCCTGCAGATGCGGACGTTGCCAAGTTTCTAAAAATAGAACCGGGCAGCCCGATTATGTGGGTGGAGCGGTTGACCCGTGACAGCACCGGCCAGCCTATTGATTTCGAATATCTCGCTTTCCGCGGCGATTCCTACAAATATCGCTTCCAGATACAACGCGATCCTTCAAAGAACGCTTCCATCCAAGAGGATAATAAGTAATGGCAATTCCCGATGACATAAAAGTTATGGATGTTGATGTATTGGTTATTGGCGGCGGCACGGCCGGCCCAATGGCTGCCGTCACTGCAAAAGAGAAAAATCCAGATGCGAGCGTCATGCTTCTGGAAAAGGCCAACGTTAAGCGTTCCGGTGCCATCAGTATGGGTATGGATGGCTTGAATAACGCCGTTGTTCCCGGCCATTCAACTCCGGAAGACTACGTGAAAGAGATCACCATAGCTAACGATGGGATTCTCCTCCAAAAAGGCGTCATGGCTTACGCGCAGCGTTCCTACAGTATGATTCAGAAGCTGGATAAATGGGGTGTTTACTTCCAAAAGGATGAAACAGGCGAGTTTGACATGAAAAAGGTACACCACTTGGGTACCTACGTGTTGCCAATGCCGGAGGGACACAATGTCAAAAAGATTCTTTACCGTCGCCTCCGGCGCCATCGGGTCAAGGTCGAGAACCGCTATCAGGCTATCCGTCTTCTGAAGGATGAAGCCGGTGTGGTGAGTGGCTGTATCGCGTTGGGTACGCGGGACGCCGAAGTGATTGTGGTTCGGGCAAAAGCTGTGATCATGTGCAGTGGCGCGGCCGGCCGTATTGGTCTGCCCGCGTCAGGCTATCTGTTCGGCACCTACGAGAATCCCTCCAACTGTGGTGACGGCCACTCCATGGCCTACCATGTGGGTGCCGAACTGACCGGTTTGGAATGCTACCAGATCAACCCCTTGCTCAAGGATTACAACGGACCGGCCTGTGCCTATGTTACCGGGCCCCTGGGCGGCTATACCGCCAATGCCAAGGGTGATCGCTTCATAGAGTGCGATTACTGGAGCGGGCAGATGATGATGGAGTTCTACAATGAACTCCAAGGCGGGAATGGCCCTGTGTTCCTGAAGCTGGACCATCTGGCCGAGGAAACTATTCAGGAAATTGAGCACGTTCTGCACACCAATGAGCGTCCCAGTCGTGGCCGTTTTCACGATGGTCGTGGCACGGACTACCGAACAAAGATGGTGGAAATGCACATTTCGGAAATTGGTTTCTGTGCGGGCCACTCCGCTTCGGGAGTTTGGATCAACGAAAAGGGCGAAACGAGTGTGCCGGGTCTGTATGGGGCTGGCGATATGGCCTCTATTCCACACAGTTATATGCTGGGGGCTTTCGTTTACGGAGAAATCTGCGGCGAAAATGCGGTGGAGTTTGCGCGTGAGCGCGATGTTCCGAAGCTGGATGAAGACTACATTATTGCGGAACGAGATCGTATTCTGGCGCCGTTAAAACGCACTGACGGGATACCGCCCAGCCAGTTTGAGTACAAAGTTCGCCGTTTGGTTAACGATTATCTTCAGCCACCCAAGGTAAGCAAAAAAATGGATATCGGACTTGCCCGTATACGGGCAATGGAAAATGATATTCCCTATTTGTACGCCCGTGATCCCCATGAGCTACTGCGTGCAAACGAAGCGCAGCACATTTTTGATTGCGCACAGATGGCGGCTGTTGCATCCCTTTATCGACAGGAGAGTCGCTGGGGCCTGTACCACAACTATGTCGATTACCCCGAAACGGACAATGAAAGCTGGTTCTGTCATGTCCAGTTGTTCAAAGACGAGAACAATAATATGACATGTCGGAAAAGAGAGATTGAGCCGTACGTTGTAGAGCTCGATGAGGAAGAGAAGAATGCCTATCAACAGTTGCGAGTGCAAGCCGGCTAACCATTAGCGGACATTCAGGAGAAAATTTATGCCAACTGCATCCCAAATTTCTATGGTTCCCGTCGTCGTGGATGACGATAAATGTATCGCCGATAAGGGTTGTCGAACCTGTATCGATGTCTGCCCGTTAGATGTGTTGTGGATCAATGAAGAAACCGGAAAAGCACACATGAAGTACGACGAGTGCTGGTACTGCATGCCCTGTGAGGCGGATTGCCCAACAGACGCCGTTACAGTGAACATCCCTTATTTGCTGAGTTGAGGTGAACGATGTCCGATTATTCAAATCCTTTGTCGGGTTCATTGGCCGAGCGCTTGCGAGATTCCGACCCGGGTATACGTCGTGTGGCGGTGCTGGACCTGGTAGATAGTCCGGAAGAAGAGGCTGTCGAATTGCTCATTGCCGCATTGGGTGATGAAGATGAGGCGGTGCGGATGGAAGCGGCAAGAATGATTGATGAGTTCGAGCCGCGCGACATGATGGATGCGCTTGTGGGAGCTTTAACCTCGGACGACCAGAACGTACGCAATGCCGCCGCCAACGCTCTGGCCGACTTAAAGGACGATGATGCCGCGCCGGCCTTGATAGAGGCGCTTCAGGAGAGCGACCCTTTTGTACTGGCTTCTATTCTTCGCTCACTTAAGCAGCTACGGCTCAAGGAGGCCAGGCCGCATGCGCTTCGGTTTCTGGACCATAGCGATGCCAACGTGCGACGCGAAGCTGTCGGTGTTCTGGGCTACCTACAGGAAAATGAAAATCTACCGCAGTTAATATCTATCGCGGGTACGGACGCCGATCCGGAAGTGCGCCGCGCAGCCATCGGCACTCTGGTTTACGCTGATCCGGGTCAAGTGGAAAAAGCACTGATTAATGGCCTTTCAGACGCTAACTGGCTTGTTCGGTCAGAAGCGGCCAAGAGCATAGGCCGCTTGGGTGTTGCGGCGGCGGTCGACTCGTTAATGACAGCGGTTACGGATGACGCAATGTGGCAGGTTCAGGAAAAGTCAGCGGAAGCCCTGGGTAAGATTGGCCTGGCCGCCGCTTTGCCGGCCCTGGCCAAGTGCGCCTCCGATCCCATCAGCAACTTGCGCAAGGCGGCGGTAGCCGCTACCGGTGAGATTGCCCGGCCGGAGGGGATGCCTATTGTCGAAGAAGCCCTTAATGACAATGACCCGGATGTCAGGAAGCTGGCTCGATGGGCCAAAGCAAAAATTGAATCCAATGTGGCTGGAATTGGAGGTTAGTTATGACGTTCGTTGTAACCGAGCAATGCATCAGATGTAAATTTACCGATTGTGTGGATGTTTGCCCTGTCGATTGCTTCCATGAAGGCCCAAATTTCCTGGTGATTGACCCGGAAGTCTGCATTGACTGTGCTCTGTGCGTCCCTGAGTGTCCGGTCGATGCAATCTTCGAGGAGGGTGAGTTGCCGGAGGAGTTTGCCGACTTTGTCGAAATCAACGCTGAGTTGGCCACGCGATGGCCAGAGATATCTTCGACGAAGGACCCGTTACCGGATGCGGACGAATGGGCTGATAAGCCCGATAAGCGTCAGTTCCTGGTATTGGACGCTGAGCAGGTTTAACTTTGCAGCAACTTGTCATAACAAGTTGTTGCAAGTCTCGCGTCGAGGCGCTTTGTATGTCGCACTTAAGCTCAAGCACGTCGGGGTTTGAAGGCAGCGGATGGCTCGCTCAGAGATAGAGGTGTACGCATGAATGAAGTGTTGTATCCACCGATCCAGGTCACCCTCGATAAAGCTGCGGGTGAACTCAGAATTGTCTGGAAAGGCGGAGAGAAGAGTCATATCGCCGGAAGCGAATTGCGCCGTTATTGCGCCTGTTCCAGCTGCCGGGCGCGCAAGGTGGTGGGTGTTGTGCTTGTTACGGAGTCGACCGAGATTTGCTCCGCCAGGCTGATGGGAAATAACGCACTGCAGATTGAATTTTCCGATGGCCATGATCGTGGGATCTACCCCTGGCCCTATTTGTTCGCCATAGGTCAGGGGCTTGCACAGGATTATCTTGATGAGTGAATTGGAGGCTGTAAAAACAAGGTATATTTGGAGGTCCGCCACCAGCGCCAGACAAAAAATTATCGAGTACCTTCCGGGGATATCGTTTTGTCTGTTACTTGTTTTGGGGGCCAGCTATCTCTCTGATCATTATGGAATGTCAAAAATACTCGGAGCGCTGCTTCTGGGCATGGCGTTCCAGGCTATATCCCAGTATCAGGAGTTTTCCCCGGGCCTGGATTTCTGCGCAAGAACGGTACTACGGGCTGGCGTGGCGATTCTGGGAATCCGGATTAGCTTCGATCAAATGACAGAGTTGGGAGTCGCGCCATTGATACTGGTCAGCACAGCGGTGACCGGCACTATAATATTTAGCATAGTTCTTGCCAGACTTTTTAAGATTGACCCTGTCAGGGGCATTATTTCGGGCGCAGCCGTTGGAATCTGCGGAGTTTCGGCCGCACTGGCCGTGGCATCGGTACTGCCGAGTAACAAGGCAATTGAAAAGCACCTGTTGTGTACTGTCGTGGCGGTAACCGGTATCAGTACCATCTGCATGGTCCTCTACCCGGGGCTGCTGACCAGCATGGGAATGACACCGGAACAGATGGGCTTGTTTATCGGGGCAAGCATTCACGACGTTGTTCAGGTTTTTGGCGCAGGTGAGATGATCTCGCCTGACGTTGCGGAGCTGGCCACCTACACAAAGATGCTGCGGATCGCTTTGCTTGTACCCACAGTTGTCATACTGGCGCTGATTTACCACAAGCCTGAGGCGAAAGCCGGTGGTTTTAGTCGGGTTGTCCCTCCGTTTCTCGTGGCGTTTGTTGGTTTTGTGATCCTCGCAAACGTCCAGGTACTTCCCCGGGAGGGTTGGGTACTACTCGGTGATATTTCGCAGGCCTGTCTGTGGATGGCGATGGCTGCATTGGGGGCCAAAACCAACCTGGTTGACCTCTGGCGTATTGGTGGAAGGCCGTTGTTGTTGATAATCATTAATACCCTGTTCATTGCGGCGATGTCTTTGCTTTTGATTATTTAAATAGATACGAGAGGAGATTTGACGTGGCGAATTTAATGAAAGAGAGTATTACTGAAGTACATCACTGGAACGACACGTTGTTCAGTTTTAAGTCAACGAGGGATAGATCATTCCGATTCAAGAATGGTCACTTTACCATGATTGGCCTGGATAACGGCGGCCGTCCCCTGGTTCGCGCTTACAGTATTGCCAGCGCCAATTACCAGGATGAGCTGGAATTTTTCAGCATCAAAGTCCCAGATGGTCCGCTGACGTCGCGACTTCAACATCTTAAAGTGGGCGACGAAATTTATGTTAGCAGCAAGCCAACAGGAACTTTGACGATAGACAACTTGCTCCCGGGAAAGAATCTTTATTTGCTAAGTACAGGAACTGGTCTGGCGCCTTTCCTGAGTATTATTCGGGACCCGGAGACCTATGAGGCATACGACAAAGTCATCTTGACGCACGGTGTTCGGAGAGTTAATGAGTTGGCCTATAGAGAGCTGATTACTGAACATTTGCCAGAGCATGAATATCTGGGAGAGGACGTGAGGGAGAAGCTTATCTATTATCCGACTGTGACCCGGGAAGATCACCAGTACCAGGGCCGGCTGACGGATCTGATCAACTCCGAAAAGCTGTTCGATGATATTGCTATGCCGCCTTTCAATCCGGAGGTGGATCGCGTGATGTTATGTGGAAGCCCCTCAATGTTGAAAGACTGCGCCGGAATTCTGGATAGTTTGGGCTTTATCGAAACTCATCATGGAAAGTTGGGAAGTTATGTCATTGAGCGCGCATTTGTCGAAACTTGAATTATAGGCTGTCACCGAACACACCGCACAGGATACCATTTGGTATGGAAAGATGAGGACGCTTATGTCAGAGGTAACCGAAGCAGGTATACGCAGGGCATTAGGGGAGATTGGGTATAGTTCCTTTGGCTCCAGCTACATTGAGATGGAAGCAATAGAGTCAATCAATATTGGTGAAAGGGGCGTGGATCTGTATCTGAAAGTTGGTTTGCAGATGCAATCGAAGAGCAATCTTTTGGCAATGACACTCAGCAATGAACTGGAGAAATCCGGTATTCCAGGGGTTACCGTGCATATTAACAGTGAGGTATTTGCCTCGCCGCTGATCGCCCGCCAGGGACATCTCAAGGACGTAAAGAACATTGTTATGGTGGCGTCGGGAAAGGGGGGCGTAGGCAAGTCGACAACCTCTGTGAACCTAGCTCTGGCATTGCAGGCCGAAGGGGCCAAGGTAGGCATACTTGATGCGGATATATATGGCCCGAGTTTGCGCACCATGTTGGGAATCGATAACCATATAAAGCCGGAACTTGTAGATCAGAAATATGTAAGTCCAGTCAGGAAGTACGGTTTGAAGTCCATGTCGGTTGCGTTCATGTCGGAAGATAAAACGCCGATGATATGGCGGGGACCTATGGCGGTGAGAGCTCTGCAGCAATTGTTGGAAAATACTCTGTGGGGAGACCTTGATTACCTGATAATCGACATGCCCCCCGGAACGGGAGATATTCACATATCTCTAGCACAGAAAGTCAATGTGTCCGGCGCGATAGTGGTTACTACTCCTCAGGAAATGGCAGTAATTGATGCGCGCAAGGGGCTGGAAATGTTCAATAAGGTTTCAATCCCGGTATTGGGAATTGTTGAGAACATGGCCACGCATCGATGCTCAAATTGTGGCTTTGAGGAAACTGTCTTCGGTTCCGGTGGGGCTCAGCATCTGGCTGATAGTTACCAGGTGCAGTTGCTTGGAACTTTGCCGTTGGATAAGCAAATCAGAACTGATGTGGATTCCGGATCGCCTACGGTGGTTGAATCGCCCGGCAGTACTTTGGCGCAGTCCTATATTGCGCTGGCCCACCAGGTAGGCATTGAGGTTTGGAAAACCAATAGGCGCGGCGCTGCTGCGCCCGAGATACAGATTGTTGATTCACTACAGATTAAATGAGGCCTTAGAACCATGAAGATCCTTGTGCCCGTAAAGCGCGTTATTGATTACAACGTAAAAGCACGACCTAAGGATGATGGGTCTGATGTCGATCTGAGCATGGTAAAGATGGGGCTCAATCCATTTTGTGAAATTGCTATTGAGGCGGCTCTGAGAATCAAGGATGAGAACGACCAGTGCGAAGTGATAGCTGTATCTGTTGGTGAGAAGCAGGCGCAGGAACAGATTCGCACAGCCCTGGCCATGGGCGCCGATCGGGGAATATTGGTCGAAGCAGGTAGCCCCCTGGAGCCGTTGGCAGTTGCCAAATGTTTGAAAATCATAGCTGACAGGGAATGTCCGGATCTACTTATTTTTGGTAAGCAGGGTATTGATAGCGACAATAACCAGACGGGACAAATGGTTGCCGGACTTTGTGGCTATCCTCAGGGTACTTTCTGCTCAGCCATTGATATTATCGGTGATGTGGTTGCTATAACGCGGGAAATAGACGGTGGTTCAGAAGTTTGGGAACTGCCGCTGCCAGCGGTGTTAACGGCGGACCTTCGCCTCAATGAGCCGCGTTATGCCTCTTTACCCAACATTATGAAAGCTAAGAAAAAGCCTCTGGAAGTCATGGCGCTGAGTGGTCTCGGAGTGGATGCCCGTGCCAGACAAACATTGTTGGGTGTCAGTCTTCCGTCCGAGCGTAAGCCTGGAATAAAGGTTGACTCGGTGACCGCTCTGATTGAAAAGCTGAAGAACGAGGCTAAGGTGATTCTATGAAGGTATTGATTATTGCGCAGCACAGCGAAAGTATTCTGGATGCGAATACTCTGAACGTTATTAGGGCGGCACAGGCGATCAGCGAGGACATCAGCCTGTTGGTGGCCGGTTGTGAGTGCCGGGCAGTTGCGGAGGACGCCCGTTATCTAGAAGGCGTGACCAATGTGATACTTGCTGACCACTCTTGCTACGAATCATCGTCGGCAGAAAACCTGGCTTCACTCGTGGCGGAGGTCGCGCCCCCCTATAGTCATATTCTCGCTCCCGCCAGCACATTCGGGAAGAACCTTATGCCGAGGTTGGCGGCGTTGCTGGACGTTCAGCCACTTACTGATGTTTTGCATATTGAAGATACTGATATTTTTCTTCGACCCATATATGCAGGAAACCTGATTGCGAGAATCCAGTCGAATGACAAAGTCAAGGCTATGACCGTCCGCACATCGGCTTTTCCTCCTGTCACGCGAAGAACGGAAGCCTGCACTTTAGAGGTTCTGAATAAGGCTTTCGATCTGCAGCTCTCCCGTCGTACTAAGATTGAAGTCGGACGATCAGACAGGCCCGACCTGGGTACCGCAAGCGTGGTGGTTTCCGGCGGGCGGGCAGTCGGCAGCAGTGAGAATTTTAAATTGCTGTATTCTTTGGCGGACAAGCTCAATGGAGCGGTCGGCGCCTCCCGGGCAGCGGTGGATGCGGGATTCGTACCCTACGATTTGCAGGTGGGCCAGAGCGGTCGCGTGGTGGCCCCTGAGCTGTATATAGCAGTGGGGATTTCTGGAGCTATCCAGCACATCGCTGGAATGAAGGATTCGAAAGTGGTGGTTGCAATCAACAAAGATGCTGAAGCCCCTATTTTTGATATCGCGGATTATGGTTTGGTTGCAGACCTGTTTGATGCCTTACCAGAGTTGGAAGCGCAATTGTGTTAGCAAGCTATTGAAAACACTGGGAGGGGCATTTTGGCCATCAGGCTGGTTATGGCCATTGGGACCGGGCCTCAAAGGCATTAAGTTAAGGCGGGCGGCCTGCTACCGGGGGTTCTTTGCGGGACATGCTGATAGTGGATGCTCCCAGATCTTCCCGACGTTGCGGCGAGCGTGGCGCCGGCCCGGGTTCTCCTTTTGTGTCCCGTTCTGGCGCCCTGTAGAGGGGAACGGATTGCCTTGCGGTATTATCGTCTCTTAAACTGCGTGCCCAGATTATTGCAGTTTGATGACATATGTCCGCAATTGATTCCCACAAAGGCTATAGCCGTTGGCTCTGCTGGTACGGTGCCGCAAACGGCCTGTTGGCAGCCCTGATCACCGCCACTCTGGTTACCCCGGCATCCATCCACAACGGCTGGTCCCTGCTGTTCCTCTCATTGGCACTGCCCGGTCACTTCCTGTTCCTGGCGGCGTTGCTGGCACTGCCCGTCTTGGTTTGGCGGGCCTGTGGCGCCGGCGGTTCGCGTTTTGGCTGGCGGTGGGAATTTTCACCGCCGGCTTGATTCTGGTGTGCATCAATCACGAGGTGTTCCGACTCTACCGTTTCCATCTCAACAGCATGGTATGGAATCTGATCACCGGCGGTGCCGCTGGCGATATCCTCGCTTTCTCGCCAGGGGAGCCCACCTTCGATCGCGCCCCCCTGGTGCACGCATTGGAGGATATGGGAGCCTTCTACCGCTAACCACTTCAACGCCCCTCTCCTGAAAAGGGAGGGGCCCCCTTTGTAGGAGCGGCCCATGGCCGCGATCACCCTCGCTCAAGGCTCTGCACTTTCTCTTTTCCCACGGCACAGGTAATCTAATGAGAAGTGAGTGCCCCGCAAAGTTATTGGATTTTTCTGTAGGAGCCTGCGGTGACCGCCATGGATGGCGGAATGCCGCCCAGCGGAAATACAGATTTTGCAGGAGCAAAAATCTGTCAGGCGAACATCTCCGAACTTCAAATCAACCACTTCAATTCGCCTGCAAGCAGGCTCCTACAAGGGTTGTCCGGATGGAAAGGAGCACGGGCAAAGGAGCGAACCAACGTGCCCATAATCACACGAGATTGGCAAGTTTTACACCGGATTCGCCCATTCAGCTCCGTCCGGCAACTGCGATGGGCCATATACAAAATGGAGTACCTTACGGGTACCAATTCTTATGAGTCTTTACGGTATTCGCCAATCACATCAATCAATCCCACGATATTGTCATTCAGCTCTTCAAGTTCTTCGGCCGGAATCCACCACTCAGTGTGATCAGATCCGCCAACTTGTTGAATCTGGTAGCGATCCATAAAAGGCTTTCTGACTTCAAACCGCGTGACATAGCCGACACCGCTGTCTTTGATGTTCCACTGAGTTGCGATTTGTTTGGCATAGGCCTCATTTGTCACTGGATAGAAAATAGGTTGCCCGGGCAGTCTTGGGGGCCAGCGTTTGAAGCCGCTTTGCCTGACAAGTTCCAGTTCTTCCGGGCCAGTAGGGCGGTATAGCGTGACTGTTTCAGTTGTCATGCTTATCGATAGGGCGAGCGCGCCTGCACCTCCTGATACTCCGCTTCGCGCATTGCTAATTCGTACTCCAGGTCTTCGATCTCTACGCCCAGCTCGCTGTGGCGATCCTTCAGACGGGCTATATCGGCCAACAGGGTAATACGCTCTTCCTTGGTGGCCTCGTCGCTGATCAGGTGCGCGCTCATTTCGGTGATGTCATCGAGGATGTGCTCGCGCTCTTGCTGTCGTTCACTGATAGCGCCGGCCACCTGGTTCACGGCGTTCCTGGCGAGGTAGATTTCGCGCCCGGCCTGGTGGCCGCGTAGGAAAAGACCCTCCAGGCCTGCCGGGCAGACGCCGTTGTAACCGCCACCGGCGCGCCCCAGGCGGAAGCCGCGGTGTTCGGTACAGTAGAGCTGCAGCCCCTCGTCGCGGCCGGCTCGGTAGGCGGTCGTATCCGGCCGCACGCCATGGTCGGCGCAGGCCTCGCGGCGTTTGCCCAACTGCGTTACCTGCAGGCCGGCGGCGCCGTCCTCGTAGCCGATCGCGTGCCAGTCGGCGATCAGGCACTCCTCTTCGCTCATGGTGGCGCAGCCGCCGGCCAGCAAGACCAGAACCGCGAGTGGAATTATTCTGCTTATTGATTTCACTGTCTGTTCCCGTCACAGGATGCGTCGAGGTGCAATTTATCCCATCGAGGCTGACTGCACCCTGAAGCAAATGTGCAAAATGAGAACTGTATCACAAACTTGATCGGCGGCCATCGGGGCGCTTGAATCCACGCGAATCCGTGCCCCCGTCCCGTATTAAGGCGCCCCCCCGACTAGGCTAGGGGGATAAAGCCAGAAGAAGAGGGAATACCGATGAGTGATTTTGTCCGCATGACCGCGGTGGAATTGCTGGCCGGGTACAAAGGCAAGTCTTTCTCCCCGGTGGAAGTAACCCGGGCCATGTTGCGCCAGATCGAGCGCTGCAACCCGGCGGTGAATGCCTATTGTCTGGTGGACGAGAAAACCACTCTGGCATTTGCGCGGGAGTCGGAGCAGCGCTATCTGGCCGGCGAGTCGAAAGGCAAGCTGGACGGGGTGCCGGTAGCGATCAAGGATGTGTTCCTCACGCCCATGTGGCCCACTCTCAAAGGCTCGAAGACGGTCAATCCCTCCTCCACCCTGGGGAAGGAGGCGCCGGCGGTGGCGGCGTTGGCGCGCAACGGCTATGTGCCCCTGGGCAAGACCACGACCCCCGAATTCGGTTGGAAGGGCGTGACGGACAATCCCATCGACGGCGTAACCCGCAACCCCTGGGATATCGACAAGACGGCCGGCGGTTCCAGCGGTGGCAGCGCTGCGGCGGTGCCGCTGGGAATGGGGGCGCTGGCGCTGGGGACCGATGCCGGGGGGTCCATCCGCATCCCCGCGAGCTTTTGCGGCCTGGTGGGGCTGAAACCCAGCTTCGGTGAGGTGCCCCACTGGCCCCCCAGCCCCTTCGGCACCCTGGCCCACGCCGGGCCCATGACCTGGACGGTGGCCGACTGCGCACTGTTGATGAATGTATTGATCGAGGCGGACGATCGCGATACCAACGCCATCCCCCGGCGCCATATCGATTACCTGAACGCCATTGCCGGCGAGCCCGGCGAGCTGCTCTCCGGTCTGCACATCGCCTTCAGTGCCACCCTCGGCTATGTACATCTGGATACCGAGGTGGAATCCGCAGTGCGCGAGGCGGCGCACCTGTTGCAATCCCTGGGCGCCGAAGTCACCGAGGTGGCGCCCGGGTTCGACGATCCCCTGGCGGCCTTCGGCCACCTGTTCTACGGCGGCGCCGCCAACGCGTTGCGCGCCATCGGCAAGCGCCAGCGCGCGCTGATGGACCCGCAGCTGGTGGCGGTGGCGGAGAAGGCATCGCAGCTCTCCATGCTCAACTACCTGGCGGCGGTCAATGAGCGCACGGCGCTGTGCGAGCGCATGGCGATGTTCCACCGCAAATACGACCTGTTGCTGACGCCCACGCTGCCCATCACCGCGTTCAAGGCGGGTCGCGAGGTGCCGGTGGACTGGCCCCGAACCCGCTGGCCTTCCTGGACGCCCTACACCTACCCCTTCAATCTCACCGGCCAGCCGGCGCTGTCGGTGCCCTGTGGCTTCTCCTCCGACGGCCTGCCCATCGGCCTGCAACTAGTGGGCCGGCGCTTCGAGGATGTCGCGGTACTGCGCGCCGGTCAGGCCTATCAACTCGCGGCGCCGCTGACCGACCGGCGGCCGAAACTGTTTTACGCCGACGCCGCAGAAGGGGGGGAAGCGTGAGCCACCTGGATTTCGATTTTTACGAATCGGAGGACCCGGTCTGGAACCCGGCACTACTCACCATCCCGGTGCCGGGCATCCGCAAGATGGTAAACCTGGCCGCCACCATGGACGATGTGATTCACCTGTCCATCGGCCAGCCGGACGCGCCGGCGCCGCCCCACGTGATCCAGGCGGCGGTGGACGCGTTGGAGGCGGGCCAGACCGGCTACACCATGGACGCCGGCCTGCCGGAACTGCTGGAGGCGCTGGCGGAATACTACGGCGAGCGCTACGCCCGGCCGTTGTCGCCGGAAAATATCCTGGTCACCACCGGGGCCACCGAGGCGATCTACCTGGCGCTTACCGCGATGTCCGCGCCGGGGCGGGAATTTATTGTGCCGGACCCCGCCTTTATGCTGTACGCGCCGCTGATCCGCATGAACGGCGGTGAAGTGCGGTACGTACCCACCCGGGCGGAGAACAATCACCAACTGGACCCGCATGAGGTGATCGATGCCATCGACAGCAATACCCACGCCATAGTGTTGAACTCCCCCAGCAATCCCACCGGCACCGTCTATCCGCGGGAGACCATCGAGACCATCGTGCAGGAGGCCGCCTACCGCGGCATCTATGTGATCAGTGACGAGGTCTACGACCACCTGGTGTACGACAACCGCGAATACGCCAGCGTGCTCTCCTGCTGCTCGGATCTGGACCACGTGGTAGTGATCAGCAGTTTTTCCAAGACCTTCAGCATGGCCGGTATGCGCATCGGCTGGATGATCGCCAGCCAGGGCGCCATCCGCAAACTGCGCCGCTACCATATGTTCACCACCACCGTGGCCAACACCCCCTGCCAGTGGGCCGGCGTGGCCGCGCTGAAAGGCGAACGCACCTTTATCGACGAGATCAACGAGACCTACAAAAAGCGCCGCAACCGGCTGGTACAACTGGTGGAGCAAACGCCGTTCCTGGAGGGATATATGCCGGAAGGGGCCTTCTATCTGTTTCCGTCGCTGCCGGAAGGGGTGAACGGCAACAATGTGGCCCTGCGCCTGCTGCGCGAGACCGGCGTCTGTACCATCGCCGGTGACACTTTCGGCGAGTCCTGCCGCAACGCCCTGCGCATCAGCTACGCCACCTCCATCAGGAGTATCGAATTGGCCTTTGAGCGGATTATTCCGTGGATGGAGCGGCAGGATTTCGGCTGAGTCACTATTTTCCAATGAATCACTGTTTAACTCAGGCGTCCGCATGAAACCTGCCCCCCTGTCGCCGGATCAACTGTATCAGCACTGTCCCCTGGAGTGGCTGGAGCTGGAGCCGGCGGCGGAGAAGGCCGTGGAGAGCCGGCCCTTCGGTCAGGACCGGGCCCTGGAGGCGCTGGATTTCGCGGTGGATATGCCCGGTGGCGGTTATAACCTCTACGTCGCCGGCTCCGTGGGGCTGGGCAAGCACTCGCTGGTAAACAAACGGGTCTCCGCCTGGGCGAAGCAGCGGGAGCCGGCCCCCGATCTCTGCTACATCCACAATTTCAGAGAAGAACACAGGCCCCGGGCGCTGGTCCTGCCGGCCGGCATGGCGCACCAGTTAAAGCGCGACACGGAGAATTTACTGGAGCATTTGCTGACCGCCATTCCCGATATTTTCAGGAGCGACGAATACCGCGCGCGCCACGATGAGCTCAAGCAGCAACTGGAGGACCGCGAGGAGAAGGCCCTGGGTAAACTGTCAGACCGCGCGAAAGATCTCGGGATCGGCGTGGTGAGGACACCCTCCGGCTATACCATCGGACCGCTGATCGACGGCGAATTTATCAGCCCGAAGAAATTCTCCGAACTGCCGGAAGAGGAGCAGGAGCGGCTCAAGGAAAATATCGAAAAGGTCAACAGCGATCTCAAGGAAACCCTGGGGCGCGCGCTGCGCTGGCACGAGAAGCTGACCCGGGAACTCAAGCGGCTGGATCGCGAATTTCTGCACCTCACCCTGGACGAGCGGATCGACTGGCTGCTCCGGCGCTACCAGGGGCTGAGCCATGTTCAGGAGTTTATCCGGAGCATCAAGCACGAGGCGATCGAAAATGCCGACGACTTTCGCGCCGCCGGCGAACGCGGGGAAAAGGAAGGCATTTCCCTCGGCAAATTGATCCACTCGCCGGAATTCACCCGCTTTCGCGTCAATGTCCTGGTGGACAACGAGAGAGCCGAAGGGGTGCCGGTAGTCTACGAGGACAACCCCATCTACACCAACCTGCTCGGGCGGATCGAGCACGAGTCGCAGATGGGTACCCTGTCCACCAACTTTATGCTGATCCAGGGGGGCGCCCTGCACCGGGCCAACGGCGGTTGCCTGATCCTGGATGCCCGCCGCCTGCTGATGACGCCTTTCGTGTGGGAGACCCTGAAGCGGGCCCTGCGCTCCGGGGAGATCCGCATCCAGCCCCTGGAATTGCAGATGGGCCTGTTGTCCACCATCACCCTGGAGCCGGAACCCATCCCCCTGGACGTCACCGTGGTGCTGATCGGCGAACGCTGGCTGTACTACCTGCTGAAGACCTACGACCCGGAGTTCAGCCAGCTGTTCAAGGTCTTCGCCGACTTCTCCGAAGACATTACCCGCGAGCGCGACAGCGTGGCCGCCTATGCGCGACAGATGCTCGCCCTGGCCAAGCGGGAAAACTTGCGGCCGCTGTCGAAAGAGGCGGTCGCGCGGGTGGTCGAGCAGGCGGCGCGTCTCGCCGGGGATGCAAAAAAACTGTCCCTGCACCGCGGGCAACTGGTCGAACTGCTGCGCGAGGCGGATTATTTCTGCCGCCGGGAAGAGAGCGGGCAGGTGGGCTGGGCGCATGTGCAGCAGGCCATAGAGCGGCGGGAATACCGCCAGCGCCAGTTACAGGAACGGCTGCAGGAGGCGATCGAGCGGGACATCCTGATGATCGACGTGGCCGGCGAACAGGTGGCCCAGGTCAACGGCCTTTCCGTCATTCCGCTGGGAGACACCGCCTTCGGTCGGCCCGCGCGGATCACCGCCACCGCGCGCCTGGGCAGTGGCAAGATGGTGGACATAGAGCGGGAATCGGAACTGGGCGGGCCGCTGCACTCCAAGGGTGTATTGATACTGGGTGCCTTCCTCGCCAACCGCTACGCCCCGTCGCAGCCGCTGTCCCTGTCCGTCAGTCTGGTGTTCGAACAGTCCTACGGCCCCGTGGACGGCGACAGCGCCTCCCTGGCGGAACTCTGTGCACTGTTGTCCGCCATCGCTCGGGTGCCGCTGCGGCAGTGCTACGCGGTGACCGGCTCCGTCAACCAGCTCGGACAGGTGCAGGCGGTGGGCGGCGTCAACGAAAAAATCGAGGGCTTCTTTGAACTCTGCCGGGCCCGGGGGCTGGACGGCACCCAGGGCGTGATTATTCCCGCGGCCAATATCCAGCACCTGATGCTCAAGCAGGAGGTGGTCGAAGCGGCGCGTGAGAAAAAATTCTCCATCTGCGCAGTGAAGGAGGTGGATGAGGCCCTGGCCCTGCTCACCGGCCTGGAAGTGGGCCGCGCAGACAAGCTGGGGGCGTTCCCGGAGCACTCCTTCAACGGGCGGGTTCAGCAGCGGTTGCACGAACTTGAGGAAACCCGCTCCCACCTGCTGCGCCGCGAGCTGGAATCGGAAGCCCTGCCGCCTCCGCCGGTAAAGGGAAACGGAGAGGACACCCCCGGCCGCGACCGTTACGAGTAATTCCTAAGTCCGATCACGGCCATGGGCGGATGGCCGCCCCGCCGCTCCTACAGGAAGGCGAAAGACTGAAGCCTGATTCATTTCCGTAACCACTCTTTTAACCCTCCCCCCGGGACCGCGGAGCCCAGCTCCGCAGCTCCACCTCGACGGCACCCCCGGTGCCGAGATCTTCTGACCAACCGGCCACCACCAAGTCAAATTTACACTTGGCCGAAACCATTCTTTCATTTGGACGAGAACTTTCTTTCATATGGACGAACCCGCGCCTGGGCGATTCCCTGGCGGAACTCCTCTGCCGCGGCGGCTATCCCGCAGCCATTGCCCGCGACACAGCCAGGCGGCAAAGGGCCTGGTACCGGGACTACATCAGTACCCTGATACAGCAGGATGTGCAGGAAATAGCCCGCATCCACAACCTGGACATCCTGCCCAAGCTGATCACCCTCGCCGCTGGCCAAACGGCGCGCTTGTTCGTCGCCTCAGACCTTGCCGCCCCCTTCGCCATCAGCCGGCCCACCATCCGCGAATACTTGGCGCTGCTGGAACAGTTGTTCCTGATCGAACAACTCCAGCCCTGGCACAACAACCGGCTCAGCCGTCTGATCAAAACCCCGAAAATGCATCTCGCGGATACCGGTCTCGCGTGTGCCCTGCTGGGTGTCAACAGCCAGGCCCTGTGGCAGGACAAAGCGCTGCTCGGCCAGGTGCTGGAGACCTTCGTCTATCAGGAACTGCGCAAATACGCGGATTGGCACGAAGAAAACCTGGCTTTCTATCACTTCCGCAACAAGGACAAAGTGGAGGTGGATATCGTCATCGAACAGGGCCGGCAACTGGCCGGCATAGAAATCAAGGCCGCCGCCACCGTCACCCAAAGTGATTTCAAAGGCCTGAATAAACTGAAAGATGCCTGCGGCAAACAGTTTGCCGCAGGTGTGGTGTTTTACGATGGGGAAAACATACCGCCCTTTGGCGAGCGACTGTTCGCCGTTCCGGTCAGTATGCTGACCCCCAAATTTGAAAGCAGTAACTAATGAACGCAGAACAACTGAAACAACTGGGAAACGACCTCTGGGCCGCGGCCGACAACCTGCGCGCCAACAGCGACCCCCAAATCCAGTGAATACGCCACAAGCCGCTCCTACGTGCTGTCCTTGTAGCGGCGGGGCGGCCATCCGCCCATGGCCGCGATCGGCCTTTCCGCCAGCCGAGAGTTCGATCGCGGGCATGGCCCGCTCCTACAGCGGATAACCATGGCGAGTCCCCAGCCTCCAACCACTTGAACTTTTCCCAAACGCCCCTATCTAACCGCCCATCACTCGTTTGAGCTTTGTTTTTACCGGAATAAGAGCAATGGTTTTCTCGACTGACAAGCGCCTCGCGGCCCGTCCTCCGCCGCGCTGAGCCCGCCATTCCGCAGCTACCCGGAGAAGAATAAACCGTAGAAAAAAGGAGGACATCGTGCTGGAAGTCAGCAACCTCAGCCGTTGCTACGGCGCCTTCAAGGCCGTGGACAACGTCAGCTTCGCCATTGGCAAGGGCGAGATCGTCGGCCTGTTGGGACACAACGGCGCCGGCAAAACCACCATCATGAAAATGCTCAGCGGCTACCTGGAGCCGGACGCCGGCGGCGTGCGCATGGACGGCCTGGACCTGGCCGTCCATACCAAACGCATCCAGCGCCAATTGGGTTACCTGCCGGAAAACCTGCCCCTCTACGGGGAACTGAGCGTGGCGGATTACCTGGATTATGCCGCCGACCTCAAGGGCCTCACCGGCGACGAAAAACGCGCGGAGATCCGCCGCGCCATAGCCGCCACCCAACTGGCGGCCAAACTGGATTCCCCCATCAACACCTTATCGCGCGGCTTCAAGCAGCGGGTGGGCGTGGCCCAGGCGGTTCTCGGCCGGCCCAGGCTGCTGATCCTCGACGAGCCCACCAACGGCCTGGACCCGAGCCAGACCCAGCAGATGCGCGAACTGATCCGCGAGATCTCCCGGGAGGCCACGGTGATCCTCTCCACCCACATCCTGCAGGAGGTGGACGCGCTCTGCGACCGGGTGCTGATCGTCAGCGCCGGCCGGTTGGCGGTGGACGAGCGTCTGGACGCGCTGCGCCGCGGCAACCGGCTGCTGCTGGAGGCCAGTGCCGCGCCCGGCATCGCGGAGATCGATGGCGTCGCTTCGGTGGAGGACGCGGGCAAGGGCAATTACTGCATTGCTCTGGAGACGGACGCAGATCCGCGCGCGGTGGGCGCCGCCGTCGCCAGCGCAGTAGTGCAGGGCGGCGGAGAACTCTACCGGCTGCAGCCGGAGCAGCGGGACCTGGAGGCCCTGTTCCGGGAGGTGAACGAGAAGGCCGCGGTCAACGGGAAGGAGGAGCTGAGCCATGCCGCATAACAACCTGTCTCACGGTTCCCTGGTGCGCCGAATCGCCGCCAAGGAGATCACCCTGTTTTTCGCTTCGCCGATCGCCTATCTGTTTTTGGCCAGCTTTGCGGCCATCGGCCTGTTCGTGTTTTTCTGGGGCGAGGCGTTCTTCTCGCGCAATATCGCCGATGTGCGCCCGCTGTTCGAGTGGATGCCGCTGCTGCTGATTTTCCTGTGCGCGGCGCTGACCATGCGCCTGTGGAGCGAGGAACGGCGCAGCGGCACCCTGGAGCATGTGCTCACCCAGCCCGCGGGGCTGTGGCATTTCGTGCTGGGCAAGTTTGCCGCCTGCCTGGCGCTGCTGGCCATTGCGCTGCTCATTACTCTGCCGCTGCCGGTCACGGTTTCGCTGATGGGCGAACTGGACTGGGGGCCGGTGTGGGCCGGCTATCTCGCCACTTTCCTGCTGGGCGCGGCCTATCTCAGCATCGGCCTGTTCGTATCCGCGCGGGCCAACAACCAGATAGTGAGCTTGATCCTGGCCTCGGCCCTGTGCGGCTTTTTCTATCTGCTGGGCTCGCCGCTGGTCACCGGATTTTTCGGCAACACCGCCGCCGAGTGGCTGCGTCTGCTGGGCACCGGTTCGCGCTTCGACGCCATCACCCGCGGGGTAATCGACCTGCGCGACCTCTATTACTACCTGAGCATGGTCGCGGTATTTCTCGCCCTCAACACCCTGGTGCTGGAGCGCGAGCGCTGGTCCGGCGGCGGTGACGCCGGCAACCGCAACCGCTGGCGCGCGGTCACCGCGCTGCTGGTAGCCAATGCCCTGGGGGCCAATCTTTGGCTGGGCCAGGTGCACGGACTGCGCCTGGACGCCACCCGCGGCAACCTTTATTCCATTTCCCCGGCCACCCACCAGTACCTGGAACAGCTGCAGGAGCCGCTGCTGATCCGCGGCTACTTCAGCGCCAAGACCCACCCGCTGCTCTCGCCGCTGGTACCGCAAATGCGCGACCTGCTGCGGGAATACCAGGTGGCCGGCGGCGGCAAGGTGCGGGTGGAGTTCGTGGACCCGGCGCGGGAACCGGAACTGGAAAAGGAGGCCAACCAGAAATACGGCATAGCGCCGGTGCCCCTGCAGGTGGCGGATCGCTACCAGGCCTCCATCGTCAGCTCCTATTTCGACGTGCTGGTGCAGTACGGCGACGAATACCAGGTGCTGGGCTTCCGCGACCTGATCGAAGTGAAGGCGGCCAGCGAGGCGGATATTGACGTGCAACTGCGCAACCCGGAACTGGACGTCACCCGCGCCATCCGCAAGGTGCTGCACGGCTACCAGGCCGGCGGCAACCTGTTCGATACGGTAAAGAGCGAACTGGTGTTCAACGCCTATGTGTCCGCGGATGAAAATCTGCCGCAGCAGCTGGTGGAATTCAAAGGCGCGGTGCGCGAAGTGACAGAAAAACTGCAGACAGACGCCCGCGGGCGGCTGCAGGTGCGCTTTATCGACCCGGACGCGGACGGCGGCGCAGTGGCCAAACAGATCGCCGACGACTACGGCTTCCAGCCGATGGCCGCGGGCCTGTTCAGCGCCGACGCCTTCTATTTCTACCTGACCCTGGGTCGCGGCGACCAGGTAGTACAGATTCCGCTGGACGACCTGAAGAAGGAGACACTGGAGCGCAACCTGGAGGCGGGCATCAAGCGCTTTGCCAGCGGGTTTACCAAGACAGTGGCCCTGGTAACCCCGCCCGGCGATCCCACGCACGCGCAGTTCGGCATGGGCGGACCCAGCTTCAGCCAGTTGGAAAACCTGCTCGGCGCCGAACTGAATATCGAGCGCGAGGATCTGAGCGACGGCAGGGTATCCGGCGCCGCGGATATCCTGCTGCTGCTCGCGCCGAAAAACCTGGATGAAAAGCAGCTGTTCGCGGTGGACCAGTTTCTGATGCAGGGTGGCACCGTGGTCGCCGCCACCTCGCCCTATAGCGCCAGCCTCAGCAACCGCAGCCTGAGCCTGTCCCCGGTGACCAGCGGCCTGGAAAAATGGCTCGCCCACAACGGCCTCGACATCGACAAGAAACTGGTACTGGACCCGCAGAACAGCGCCTTTCCCGTTCCGGTCAGCCGCAATATCGGCGGCTTCCAGATGCAGGAGCTGCGCATGCTCGACTACCCCTATTTCGTCGACGTGCGCGGCGAGGGACTGAACGGCGACAACCCCATCACCGCCGGTCTGCCCCAGGCCACCCTGAGCTGGGCATCGCCCATCCGCGTGGACAGCGAGAAGCAGGGCGGGCGCCAGGTCACCGAACTGCTGAAAAGCTCCGCGGGCAGCTGGCTGTCCACTTCCACCGATGTGATGCCGCGGCTGGAAAACGGCGCGGTCAGCGGTTTCAAACCGCAGGGGGAGCAGGGCGCACAACTGCTCGGTGTGATCAGCGCCGGCCGGTTCGATTCCTACTTCGCCGGCAAGACTTCGCCATTGGCGGCAAGGGAAGAAACGGAGGAAGAGAACGCGGAGGAAGGTGAAGGGCAAAAAGCCGGCGAGCTGGAGACCCTGCCGTCGCTGATCGGCCGCTCGCCGGAATCCGCGCGCATTATTCTCTTCTCGTCCAACGACTTCCTGCGCGACCAGGTGGTGCGCATGAGCGGCTCCGCCACGGGCAGTGAATACCTGAATACCCTGCAGCTGCTGGCCAACAGTGTGGACTGGGCGCTGGAGGATGCGGGGCTGCTGAGCATTCGTTCCCGCGGCCACTTCAACCGCACCCTGCCACCCATGGAACACGGTACCCAGTTGTTCTGGGAATACCTGAACTATATCTGTGCCGCCCTCGCCCTGGCGCTGGTGGCGATTGTGCAGCAGCTGCGCAAGCGCGCGCGGCAGAGCCGCTACCGTGAACTGCTGGCGGGATAGGGGGCGACCGCGGCGAAATCAAAAAGTAACCGCTCACCCCTGTAGGAGCGGGCCATGCCCGCGAACAGAGCCTGATCGCGGGCATGTCGGATGGCCGCCCCGCCGCTCCTGCAGGGTGGCTCGCTTAAGCCAATGCAGGTTCCCTATGAGTGAGCAGTTACAAATTAGAAGGAAAAAACCCATGAAAAAAATGCAATTCTACCTGAGTGGATTTCTCGCCCTGCAGCTGGTGCTGGCCGCCGGGCTCTTCTGGCGGGAACACCGCCAGCAGGAACTGCAGCAACAGAGCGAACCACTGCTGGCCCTGCAGCCGGAGCAACTGCAGAGGCTGGAAATCAGCAGCGACGACAATTCCGTCACCCTGCAGAAAAATGATGGCGGATGGCAACTGCCGGAGCTGCACAGCTTGCCGGTGGACGCCGCGAAACTGGATGGTCTGCTGGACAAACTCGCAGAGATGCGCAGCGGCTGGCCGGTGGCTACTACCAGCTCCGCCCGCGAGCGCTTCGAGGTGGCTGAGGAAAAATTCCAGAAGCGCCTTCGCCTGTACAGTGACGGCGAAGTGGCGGCGGAGTTTTTTATCGGCACCTCGCCGGGCTTCCGCCGGGTACACCTGCGCCGCGCCGGCGACGACGCCATCTACGCGGTGGAGCTGAACAGCTACGAAATGCCCGCCAAGGGCGACGACTGGCTGGACAAAAAACTGCTGGCGGCCGGGGAACCGGAGTCGATCAGCGGGCCCGACTACCAGCTGCGCAAAGTCGACGGAGAGTGGCAGTTCGCGGAGGCGGAGGGTGAGCTGGATGCGGACAAGGCCCGCGAACTGGCGAACGCCCTGTCCGGCCTGCGGATACAGAAACCCGCGGAGGAGGTGCCGGAAGCCGAGCCGCTGCAAATCCAGGTCACCGCAAATGGCGGCGAGTTCAGCTACCAGTTCCTGCACGCGGACGACAAGTATTTCGTACGCCGCAGCGACCGGGAGCAGCTCTTCGAACTGAGCCGCTACAGCTACGAGCGCATCGCCGACCTGCGCCGGCCGCAATTGGTACGGAAGTCAGAGGAAGAGGGCAAGCCACAGCAGACAGCGGAGGGGAGTAAAGAGCAAAAGGAAGCGGCCAAGAGCTGATTTCCGCTAACATCTCTTCCGCTGTAGGAGCGGCCCACGGCCGCGATCGGTCTGTGATTTGAACCACCCTCGATCGCGGCCACGGGCGGATGGCCGCCCCGCCGCTCCTACACGCTATTTTCGTCCCCCTGAACCTCCCCCGCCCTACCAGGATTGCTGTGACATTATTGGCGTTTTTACCCAACCACAAACAATCAATTGAAGCCCCCACCCGATTGCAATATTCTCCCCCAACGCCTTCGCGTGACAAACAAAAAAATCTATTAAACGACATCGTGCTATTTGTCTTGGGGTAAGACAAGGCGCGATGTTCGACTCGATAAATGAATAATGAGAGAGGACGGGCACACTATGCATAGCTATTCTATTAAACCTTTGTCCCTGGCCATCGCTGCGGCACTCGCACTTCCCACCATCGGCTCGGCGCAGACCGCGGAAACGCAGTCCAACGACACCGTGGAGGAAGTGGTGGTAACCGGTACCCGCAAGGAGGGTGTCTCCCCCCTCGAGACGCTTTCGCCGATCGATGTGGTGGGGGGTGAAAACCTTTCCGGGCAGGCCAGCTTCGACCTCACCGAGTCCCTGGCCAAAGTTGCACCCTCGTTCAATACCCAGCGCTTTCCCATCGCCGACGGCACGGCGTTCATTCGCCCGGTGACCCTGCGCAACCTGTCGCCGGACCAGACCCTGGTGCTGGTCAACGGCACCCGCCGCCACCGTTCCGCGCTGGTCAACCTGCAGCTGGCTCCCCTTGGTACCACCAACCAGGGGTCCCAGGCAGTGGACTTCTCCGCGATCCCCTCCGCCGCCATCAAACGGGTGGAAGTGCTGCGCGACGGCGCCTCGGCCCAGTACGGTTCCGACGCCATCGCCGGGGTGGTCAACGTGATCCTCAAGGATGCTGCCGAGGGCTTCAGCATCTCCGCGCAGCGGGGCGAGTACTTCGAGGGCGACGGCACCCGCACCAGTGTGGCCGCCAACGCCGGTTTTGGTTTGGGGGACCGGGGCTTCGTCAACACCACCGTCGAGCACTCCACCGCAGACAAAACCTGGCGCGGTGAGGCGCGCCCCGATGCGGAATTCGTCGGCAGCGTGGTGGGCGAGGACAAGGTGCCGCTGGACGGACTGGGGCAACGTTGGGGCGATCCGGATGTGGAAATCCTCAAGCTGTTCGTTAACACCGGCTACGAGATCGGTGATAGCACTGAGCTGTACGGCAATTTCGGCTACTCGGATAACGAGACCATTTCCGACTTTTTCTACCGCCCTCCGGTATTGGGCTCGGAATATGAATCCCGCGCGCGTGAAACCTTACAAACAGATGGAAACCCCAGGGATCCTTCTACTTGGGATTATTTGCCCGATCCGGCACCGCAGTCTTTAATTGACAATATTCTCGCCCAGAGCCTGACTCCGTCCGATTACCTGGTGGCGGACTCCTCCAGCCCCAGCGGCTACGTGCTGCGCAACCCCATCTACAGCCAGTTCCCCGGCGGCTACAACCCGCAGTTCGGCGCCGATATCAAAGACTTCTCCGCTGTGGTCGGTGCCCGCGGCGAATGGGTCAATGGCATCAGCTGGGATCTGCGCGCGCGCACTGCGGAGAGCGAGGTATCCTATGTGCTCAAGGATTCCATCAACCCGAGCCTGGGCGCACTGTCTCCCACCAGCTTTAACCCGGGCACCCTGACCCAGGAAGAAACCAGTGTTAACGCGGATTTCGTGAAACCCATCGACATAGCCGCTTTCGCTTCCCCGCTGAACTTGGCATTCGGTGTGGAGTGGCGCAACGAGACCTACAAAATCGGTGCCGGCGACGAGGCTTCCAGAGAGTCCGGCCCCACCGCGGCGCAGTTTGGTGTGGGTTCAGACGGTTTCCAGGGCTTCCCGCTGGAAGCCGCCGGCAGTTTCGAAAGCGACAGCTGGGCCAGCTATGTGGACCTGGAGACCGATATTACCGACCGCCTGACCCTGGGGGCCGCCCTGCGCCATGAAGACTTCGAGGAGTTCGGTTCCACCTTCGACTGGAAGCTCTCCGGCCGTTTCGATTTCACCGAGAACTTTGCCGTGCGCGCCACCGCCAACACTGGCTTCCGCGCGCCCACACCGGGGCAGGTGAACACTCTCAACGTCACCACCACTTCTGATTCCAACGGCAACCTGATTCCCAACGGCACTTACCCGGTCAGTCATCCAATCGCCGAAGCCCTGGGTGCGGTTTCGCTGACACCGGAGGAGTCGCAGAGCTTTACCCTCGGCCTGGTGATTTCTCCGTTCGACAACACCAGCGTGACCATCGATTACTACAATATCGATATCGAAGATCGCCTGGCATTGCGCAACAACCCCATCGGCGCTGCGGAAGTGGAGCTGCTGACCAACGCGGGGATCGAAGATGCCGCGCTGCTGGAAGACAGCAACGCGAACTTTTTCGTGAATGCCTATGATTCGGAAGTTTCCGGTATCGACCTGGCGGTTACCAGCGACTTCGAGTTGGCCGGTAACCTGCTGACCGTGGACTTGCGCCACAATCACAATAAGCAGAAGGTGAGCAATGTAGCTGCCAATACCATCGATGAATCGCGGGTGTTCGATCTGGAAAACCAAGTGCCGAGCGACCGCACCACGCTAACTTTTTCCTACGACACCGGCGAGCTGTTCAGCAGCTATCTCCGTCTCAATCGTTACGGCAGTTGGGAGTCTACCGGAGGACTATTTGGTCCCGATGTCACTAGTTATGGCAGTGAGGTGCTGGTTGACCTGGAAGCTACTTTTACCGTTCAGGATAAGTACAAGTTGGCGCTTGGCGGTGAGAATATATTCGATGTAAAGGCAGATGATGAAGGTAATGGTGATCTCAGATATCTTGGAGTGCGCCAATCCCTGACGTCGCCTTTCGGATTTAACGGTGGCTTCTGGTACCTGAGAGCCAGCGCCGAGTTTTAATCCAACCTTCCATCCCGCCTGCAAGCGGGTTCCTGCAAAATACCTGTAGGAGCCTGCTTGCAGGCGATCACCTCCGGTTGGGGGTGCCCTCCAAATCAGTACTCGAAGCCAAGAGCAAGATGGGAAAAATCTGCCCAATACGTACTAACCAGCCTATTTAACCTGTAGCCATTACACCCCGATTACAGGTTTGTCTAAAATTTCCGCACTAGTTGATGGTTGGCGCAATTATTGTCTTCTAGCTTTCCCTTATCTTTGGAATTTTGGTCTTATCTATGGTTTAATTTTGTGACATTGTTCCGGTTTTTATCGTGCATAGCGCACAATATTAACCAGATAGTTTGCAGTAATTTTTAAAGTCTTGGGGGATACATGCAGCCGCGACGGCTTTTCAGCGCGCACCGGATATTACTTGCGTACTGGGTTTGATTGCCCTTGAATGAATAAATAGCCGCGGCTGAGTCAACCGCTTACTACTGCCTGTATATCATGAATATAAATGTACTCTGGAATGTTTTTGGGGAGTTCAAGTGAAATTATTAGATGGGATTCGCGGCGCCAGTGTGTTGGTTTTGGGGTTGGTTTTAGTCGCTTGCGGTGGGTCTGGTGGTGGATCTGATGACGGAGGCGATGAGACAATTCCTCTCCCAGATGATGTTACACCGCCTACTGCAGAGATTCATTTTCCACACCTGGATGGCCTTTGGGCTGTTACTTATCCACTCGTAGTTCGGGGCACTGCCTATGATGATCGCGGAATCAGATCAGTTCGCGTCAATGGTGTTTCGGCCACTTCAGAAGATAACTTTCATACTTGGCAGGCAACGGTTTCTCTCACAGAAGGAATAGAAGCCTTGACGGTGGAGGTTGAAGATACGTCTGGTAATATAACGCAAGATGCAGATACGCGAATGATTAATCGCTATAGTGGTAAGAGTGGATTACTTTCACTTCCTGTCTGTGGGAATATGGCAGTGGATTATGGGGGCAGGAAAGCATTTATTGCTGCCGTTGACCTTGTGGAAGCGGATTTAGATTCCGGTCGCATGGTTTTTCATGATGTTGGGGCGAAATCTTGGATGGCTTTGGGGTTTGATTCATGGAATAGCCGATTATACGGGGTGGATGTTGACGGCGATTTGTATGAGATCGACCTGTCGAATAACGAAGCAAAGCTTATATCTCAGGAGGGGACAGATGAGGTGTATTTCCAGGATGGCTTTATTTCAATGGTTTTTGATGATCTTTCTGGGCGGGTTTATGTGTACTCCAGGTCAGAGGAGGGGGCTGTCTATACGGTGGATTTGAAATCTGGGTCTAGATTTATAGTGTCTGGCATGGGAGTCGGATCCGGTCCGCAACTCAATGAGTTTTCATCGATAAAGATGTCGAAGGGGGAAATCTATGCTGTATTTAACGAAGATAAATTGCTGAAAATAGACCCGTCTTCTGGTGACCGGACCAAAATATTTGATGCTTCGAATTCTGAAGGTAGTGAGATTACCTGGATTATGGGGTTGGTTCTGGATGCGGCAGGAGAGCATGCCTATTTGGCTGATATTGAGGATAAGATTATAAAAGTGGATTTGACTTCCGGTTTTCAGGAAGTGGTTTCTTCAGCTGAGCAAAGTTTAGAGTCTAACCTTGTATTCAGGGATCATTTTGATATGTCTATTGATCCAGCTGGAGATACTTTGTATCTGGATAGTTGCGAGGCAAATCGGCTATTGGCTGTGGATTTAAATGATGGGCAAAGGTCAAAATTGACTCGAGATTATCGTGGACAGGGACCAGTTGTTAACTATTTTGGGTCTATGCGTTATGACTCGGAAAACGAGCGCATTGTCTTGGTTAATAACTTTGGTGAAAGCTATGCCCCGGGGATTATGGCTGTAAACTCGAATAGCGGAGACCGGGAAATACTGTTGAAGAAAATTACTGACGCTACACCAGCGTTGTCCGGGACTATTGATTTTGTTATTGGAAGTGAGTCTGGAAGAATATTTGCTACAGATGGAATGAATGGCAGGCTTGTTGAGCTAGATTTTTCCGGTAAGGAGGCGGTGGAGGTCTCAAGTGCAGATGTCGGGCTGGGACCCAAATTGGAGTGGCCGACGGGTATTGAGATAGATGAGTCAAAGGAGGCACTCTACGTGCTGGATGTGGGACTAGAGGCGCTATTTGTCGTAGATATAGCGACAGGTAACAGAACAGTGCTGAGTCAAGTGGGAGTTTCTGGTAGTGGAGATAACTGGGATTCCCCGCAGGGAATTGCCTTGGGCGTCAGTAAGTCTGAAGCTTATATATCAGATATGCAACAAAATGCTATTTATCAGGTTGACTTGGTTACGGGGAAAAGAGCGATATTTTCTGGGGATACAGTAGGGGAAGGTCCATCACTTGCTGGACCTATGGAAATCAGGTTGGACCCAGTGCGAAACAAATTGATAGTAGCTAATACCAATGGCAGTAGTGGTCGGCCGGGGATGGTATTTGTAGACTTGGAAACGGGTGACAGGGAAAATAGGGTTTCCTCTGGGGTTAGTATCGGTGATGGGGGCATTGTTGATCCGAAGACTGGTTATATTTATCTGGGACGGAGCCCTGGTCAGTTGATTGTGTATGACTATGAAACGGCTCAGGCACTTACCATTTCACAGTAATAGGCAGCACATTATTTCTCGATGATAAGAACAGGGACTGGCAAGGCCGTTTCTTCCTAGGACCTGCCATTGAAAATGAGCTACTTACGTGCGGTGCTGCAATTTTAATGGCGTGTCGGCGCAGTATTTTCCGAAAAACGAAAAACTGGACAGCCACCAGTTGAGAAAGCAAATCCGAGGCAGTTTCTGAGTTATACGGAAGCTTTTGAAATACGACGACTGCCTGATTTCGATAAGCAGATTGTATATAGAAGCGCCAAGCAGCGTTTTTGAGGCAAAGCAACCCTCGCAGCAAGCCTGCGATGGCGCTCCTTAAGAGAAAAAACAAAAGGTCAGGAATCGGCGGGTGGCGGGAAATAGCGCTCGCAATTCCGGATACCCTGGCCCCAGCGCTTGCCGAGCTGTTCGCAGGTGCTGCGCACCGAGTGGGCGGCAGCTACCAGCGATTTGAAGCGGCTCTCGAAGTTCCGGCTCAGGTAGAGCCAGTGCTGGGGATCGATCTGCAACCTGTCGAGAATCGGCGGCAACTTTTCCTCGATAGTAGATAGATACGCGCACGGGAAAGGCCGGGCGCTGGTCCGGCCTTTGGAGGGTTATCCCAGAGACGCCAGCGCCAGTTGGATCGATTCGACCATTGGCGTGGTCGGGCGACCGATCAGCGCGCTCAACTGTTTGCTGTCGTCGAACAGGCCGCCTTTGGAGGCGCCGGTATCGGACTCTGCCAGCAGGGTTGCGATCGGTTCCGGCAGTCCGGCGCCCACCAGCGCCTGCTGGTACTCCGCTTCCGGCAGGTCCTGGTAGCTGATCGCCTTGCCGGACTGCGCTGCGATTTCGGCTGCAAACTCGCCCAGGGTGTAGAAGTCGTCTCCCGCCAGCTCGTAGACCTTGCCGGCCTGCTCTTCGGCCAGGAGTACGGCTGCGGCCGCGGCGGCGTAATCGGCCCGTGAGGCGGACGAGATGCGGCCGTCGCCGGCGCAGCCCATGACAGCTCCGAACTGCAGTGCCACCGGCACGCCGGCGGTATAGTTCTCGCTGTACCAGCCGTTGCGCAGGATCGCGTGGGGGAGGCCGGACCCGGCCAGTTTCGCTTCGGTCTGCCGATGCTCCAGCCCCAACGGCAGCGGGGTGG